>JBGVTJ010000115.1:0-7941 GCA_041862515.1 Thermodesulfobacteriota bacterium
CCCCTCTAATCCTCTGAGCACCCGAATTGAAATTGGGAATTGCCGCTGAGGTCAACAGCTAGCTGTTGAGCATACGATCGCAAGAATTCCTTGTTACCAATATTCGAACAAACAATACAAAGACCAAAAATAAGATCGTACAAGTCCTTCTGTCAAGTCTTTTTTCGTTTCCTTCTGCCTTATTACTCGAATGGGGGATCTTGCTCCTGGCTCCAGGGCTGATACTCTGTGCCTCTATAAATACCCTCCTCCAATTATACGCGCTATACGGCATATTCGTTGGTGCTGGGGCCACCTGCATCGCCATTCTCCCCTATACAGCCATACTGGCCCATTGGTTTGAAAGAAGGAAGGGGATAACCAGTGACCCTGCCGTGTCTGGAATAGGACTACTAACCTTTTTTGTTCCGCTCTTGCAACACTTCATGTCTTTGTGGGGATGGCCCCTTGCCTTTGTCGCTCTGGGGGTGCTCGTCCTGATCATCTTGCTTCCCTTGAATGCCCTCCTTCTTCGGCATAAACCGGAAGAGCTTGGCCTTTACCCTGACGGGGTGGGAGAAGGAGGATCACCTAAAAGAAAAGGGGTTGAGGTGATGGACCCCGTCTGGTCAGAGACAGACTGAACTCTCAAAAGGGCATTACGGACCGGAAGGTTTTGGGCACTCATGATCTTCCCCTTTTTTCCGTCGTATCTGTTCATATTATTCTCATCCACCACGTACATGTTTGGGTGGATAAAGGGATCGACAAGACGACCGCGGCCTTCATCCTCGCCGTCTCATGAACCATATTATCTTGATTATGTTGCCGCTTTATCTGGCTCGCTGCTCCTCGGAAGGTGCGCTGAGCAGGGAACAAGAGGGTCATGCAGAGAGATTGAGGAACAGGCCACCACGTGAGACCCGGAAAACTCCATGATGTCCTAGAACTGAGGGTTTTTTGGGAGGCGAACATCGCCTCTGTTTGACTTGACCCCTCATCTTGTTTGTGAGGAATATCGTGATTATATTTAAGTTGAGGATTACCCTCTGAAATAGAGGAGAGATAACCATGGGAAAAGTTTTCCAATGGGTAGCAAACCATGGCCCCAGTATTGAAAATGAGCGAACCCCTGTAACCAATCCGGATTCTGACGACAATCTTTTCGATGCTTATTCACGGGCAGTTATCAGTGCGGCGGACAAGGTCAGTCCTGCCGTTGTCAATATCGATGTTCATCAGCGGCTGAGAGGCCGACAAGCAACTAATCTGCCCCTTCATCAAGAGGTGCGCGGCAATGGCTCCGGATTTAT
This sequence comes from Thermodesulfobacteriota bacterium, assembly GCA_041862515.1. Lineage (GTDB taxonomy): Bacteria > Desulfobacterota > BSN033 > WVXP01. The sequence goes on from JBGVTJ010000115.1 coordinate 1,293, forward strand.
CTTCACGCCGGATGGCTTCATTCTTACAAACAGCCATGTGGTGCATAATGCGGCCAAAATTGACGTGATTCTCACTGACGGCCGGCGTTATCAAGCTGAGATGGTAGGCGATGACCCGGATACTGATCTAGCCGTAATAAGAATCGATGCATCAAACATGGTGCCGGCAAATTTGGGAGACTCGCAATCAATACGCGTTGGTCAACTGGCAATCGCCATTGGCAACCCTTATGGCTTCCAATGTACGGTTACCGCGGGGGTTGTGAGTGCTCTCGGGCGCTCGCTCAGGTCGAGCTCTGGTCGGCTCATAGATGACGTCATCCAGACCGACGCAGCGCTTAACCCCGGCAACTCAGGCGGCCCCCTCGTCACCTCGCGCGGAGATGTCATAGGCGTTAGTACAGCGGTCATCCTGCCGGCACAAGGCATCTGCTTCGCCATTGCGATTAACACGGCAAAGTTTGTTGCCGGACGACTCATCAAAGACGGGACAATTAGGCATGCTTACATAGGTGTGGGGGGACAAAACAGTCCGCTCCCACGTCGCATTATACGTTTCTACCACCTGTCTGTAGAGAGCGGCGTCTCGGTGGTCTCAACTGAACAAAACAGCCCGGCACAAAGGGCTGGACTGCTTGAAGGAGATGTGATAGTTGGTTTTGATGGCCAACCGATTTCCGGCATCGATGACCTGCACAGGTTATTGACGGAAAAGCAGATTGGGGTGAGATCGCAACTGACTATCATACGGCGCTCTGAGAAGATCGTTCTCGATATCGTTCCTGAAGAATCGAACACGAGGCCATGAGAGCGGTATTGGTGAGGCAGTTCGTTGAGAAATTCAGCAGGGAGGTAAAAAAATGGATGCGATGGACGCAATCCTCTCCAGGAGAAGTATCCGAAAATACACCACAAGACCAGTACCCGACCACCTGATAAAGGAACTGTTAGAGGCGGCCATGAGTGCTCCTTCCGCAGGCAATGAACAGCCTTGGCATTTTATCGTGATTACTGATCGTCAAATTCTCGATGAGATTCCCAAGTACCATCCATATTCCCAGATGATAAGAGAGGCCTCTGTGGCAATTCTCGTTTGTGGCGATCTCCAACTGGACAGACACGATGGACTCTGGGTTCAAGACTGTGCGGCCGCCACGGAGAATCTTCTCATTGCGGTTCAAGCACAGGGGCTAGGGGCTGTTTGGTTGGGAGTCTATCCGCGAGAGCAGCGCATAACTGGTCTCCGAAAGCTGCTGGGCACTCCGGAATATGTGGTACCTTTTTCTCTGATCCCCATTGGTTACCCCGGAGAGCGCAAGCCCAGGGCAAACCGATATGATACTTCCAGGGTACGCTATAATAGCTGGTAATAACATGCTCCGGGGCCTTCACCCCTCAGCAGGTTAAGGCTGAAAGGTTAGAGGTTGAGGGTTAACCAAGGTCGTCTGAGGATGAGACACCTTGGCGAAAACTTTTGGGGCTCTTTAGCCCGCCAGAAAAAAGTATTCTCTACCCTGCTTCTCCAACAGGCTAGACTCAGGGGCCTACCGTGTTCGCCAGACAACCCGGAAAACAACGGGCAGAAAATATTTTGACTCAATGGGATATGAGATTACTATAGTTCAAAATTTCCCCTGGGGCGATCCATGGTTTCCTTAACCCTCGTCGGCACAATTCATCGAGATCCCAATGGGCTCTCAAGGCTCACGGAAACCCTGGAGAGGGAATCTCCCGACATCATCACCCTGGAAATGAGCGAGTATGGAGTGGGTTTCAGGGAGAGAACCGGCCCTCACCTCAAAGGAAAGCTATTCGAGATTTTACGAGGCCTTCATCAAAAATCGGTCCAAAAGGAAAAGAGGAAACTCGGTAGACCCAAAAACCCGTCCGAAATCGGGGCCATTCGGGCAATCCTCCACACTCTGGATCTCCCCTTCGAGTTTAAGGCGGTAAAAGCCTATTGTGAACGAGCGCGAATTTCCTTTCGCTGTATAGACTTATCGAAGTATTCACGGGATAAACTGAAAAGGCTTCAGAAGGAGATGATCATCGAGGAAAATGTGAGGAAAATCCTGGCCTTCGCCCCCATGGACCCTCACGAGGAATTACGGAAACAGCGGACCCTGGCGCGAAGGCTCATATCTCGGGATGCGGATCACCTTTTTATCGAGGCCTTTTTGAATGGAAAAATGGGAGATGGCATAGCCAATCGCGATCGGTACATGAGCGTCCGGATCAAGGACATTCTAAAAAGTCAGGGTAAAACACTCCACGTGGGGGGCTGGGAACATCTGCTGGATGATCCCGGGGGAAAGACCCTCTACGGCCTCCTGAAAGGTCTTCGGCCTCAGCGAATCCTCTCCCTTTAATCCTCCCCGCTTACTCTTGTCGAGATGTCCTTGATCGTGGTATGGCTCAACACTTCACTCGTTGCCTCCCTTGCTTTCTCGAAAATCTTCTCAATCACCTCTTTTTCTCGATCCTGTGGCAAGGATGCCGTCACGAGGTTTTCTCCCTGCATTGCCTCCATGATCTCCTTCAGCGTTACCTGGTCGAGATCCCTTCCGGGGAGAAATTTCTCCCTGGCTTCGTCAACGCTGGCCGCGATATCGCCCTCTCTCAAATGCGATAAAATCTCGTCCATCAACTCGTAGGTAATGTTCAGCCTGTTGGCCACCTCAACTGCGGAAAGGGGTCCCCTGCTTCCATGAAAATGATCCCTGAGGGCTAAAACCACCCTAACCCCATAATAGGGGTTATATACGGGGTCGCCTGGGGACGTCCGCTTCTCCTCCGGGTCCAGCCGGTGATATTGAAAGGTAAAGGTCACCTCTGCCCCGACTAACACAATCACCCATGAGATATAGATCCAGATGAGGAAGGCCGGGAGAGTGCCCAGGATTCCGTAAATACGGTCGAAATGGGCGTATTGGCTAACATAGATCCCAAACCACCATCTTGCATACGAAAATAACGCTGTGGCGATAATGGCCCCGATGATGGCGGGAAAGGCCTTCACCTTGGTATTGGGAAGAACCCGGTAGGCGAAAAAGAAAACGCCAAGAATGACAAGCAAGGGGAGGAAGTAATGGGTCGCACTTCTAATCAATTCATGTTTAAGCAGACTTCCAACTAATCCAACTTGGTAAAACCTGCTGGTCAAGACGATGGACGCCCCTATGAGGATCGGGGAAAAGGTGATGATACTCCAGAAGGCCGTGAATTTGCTCAGCAGGTTCCTCCGCTCCGTGACTCGCCAAATGGAATTAAACGAGCCCTCCACGGTGTTGAGCAGAGCAACAGCGGTAATGGCTAGAAATAGGCCCCCAAAAATGCTCAAGGCCGCGGTATTCCGGGCGAATTTCTGGATATTCTCCATGATGACCTCTTGGAAGGAGGCCGTCGCCGTCGGGAGGAGATATTGAATCAAGAAATTCTGAATAGTCTCTTGAGAAGTCTCTTGGGAGAACTTGAAACGGGAAAGGATGGCCAGGGAGATGGCGGCAAGGGGGACCAGCGATAACAACGTAGTGTATGCCAAGGAAGCCGCCGTTTGTAAACAGTTGTCCTTAACGAATTCATCAAAGACATAGAAAACCATCCTCAAGCACCGAAGAATCCAAGCGATTGGCTTGGAGTATTCGGCCAACTTGGACGAACTCAATTCGCCAAAATAGCTTGACAAGCGACCGAGCACGACAAACCTCCTAAATTTTCGTGATGGAGGGTACTCCCACTACTTCCGCGGATTATCATCATGAAGAGTAGAGTCGTTTAGAAGCAGAGACGCCCCAACCCAATGATCGATTGACAACATCTCATTCAACATATATGATATCCGCCGCGGTTAGTCAAGATCGTATCCCTTCGCCTCCTTCTTCTAAAAGTCCTTCGTGCGGAGGGCGAGACTCAATTGAGTCCATTGACGATGATATTCCGGGAGAGTTGAAATGAAAGAGCTCATCCAAAAGATTGAGAAACGAAGGGCTCTCATAGGGATCATAGGCCTGGGATATGTGGGCCTACCCCTGGTGGTACGGTTCGGTGAGGAGCAATTTCATGTCCTCGGGTTCGATACCGACCCTCAGAAGGTCGAACTCCTTAATGAAGGCAAAAGCTACCTCCAATCGGTATCAACCAACCGGATCCGAGATCTCGTGGGGAGCAAAATCTTCTCGGCCACATCGGATTTTAATCGTCTGGCAGAAGTTGACTGCATCCTCATATGTGTTCCGACGCCCCTCACGGAAAAAATGGAGCCCGATCTCGTCTATATCGAAAACACCGCCCGTCAGATCTCCAAGAATATGAAAAAGGGACAGCTTATCGTCCTGGAGAGTACAACGTATCCCGGGACTACGGAGGAGATTCTCCTGCCCAAATTTCAAGCAAGGGGATGGCGGGAAGGAGTGGATTTCTTCCTGGCCTATTCCCCGGAAAGGGAGGATCCTGGGAACCGAAAATATACCACCAAATCCATCCCCAAAGTGGTTGGAGGAATAACATCACATTGCCGAAAGGTCGCCAAAATCCTCTACGGACAAATCATTGATAACGTCGTGGTGGTCTCTACTACTCGCGTGGCGGAAATGACGAAGCTTCTGGAAAACATATATCGCAGCGTCAACATCGCCTTGGTTAACGAACTCAAGATACTGGCAGACCGGATGGGAATAGACATTTGGGAGGTCATCGAAGCCGCCTCCACCAAACCATTTGGCTACTCACCCTTCTACCCGGGACCGGGAATGGGAGGCCATTGCATCCCCATCGACCCCTTCTATCTCTCTTGGAAGGCCAGGGAATTCGACTTTACGACCCGTTTCATTCACCTATCGGGGGAGATCAACGTCTCCATGCCTTACTATGTGGTCTCGAAGGCCATTGACGCATTGAATGCAAAGGGAAAGAGCATTAAGGGGGCCCGGATTTTGATTTTAGGGGTAGCCTACAAGAGAGATATCGATGATATTCGGGAATCCCCGGCCCTGGCCGTGATGAAATTGCTTCAGGACAGGGGGGCAAAAATCACCTATAACGATCCCCATGTACCAGAACTTCACCCAATGAGGAAATACAACTTCACCATGAGCTCAAAGCCCTTGACAGAAGAACTGCTTCGAGAGGCGGAGCTGGTCTTGATTATTACGGATCATAGTCAGTATGACTACCGATGGATCGTCAATAACGCATCCCTCGTCGTGGACACCAGAAATGCAACAAAGGGAATTCGATCGGCAAGGGCAAAGCTCATCAAGGCCTAGGGTTGGAGGTTCAAGGTCATAGCGGATTGGCTATGGCCTTTATTTTTCAATCCTGATTGAACTGGCACGTGTGGAGGGAGGATTGTCTCAATGGAGAAAATAGAAGGCGGAAGGCTGGTTGTGGAGGCCCTCAAAAAAGAGGGAACCGAGTATCTCTTCGGCTTGTGCGGGAGCTCTATCAACCCCATTTACGACGCATGCCTTGACGCCGGCATTAAGATCATCGATACGCGTCACGAATCAGCTGCCGTATATATGGCTGATGTCTGGTCCCGGATCACTGGTAAGCCAGGCGTATCTGCTGTTACTTCTGGTCCCGGGCATACTAACTCGTTGACGGGAATCGCTACTGCTTGGAAGGCCCATAGCAGAGTCATAGCTATCAGCGGGAATTATGAGACAGCACACGATGAAATGGGAGCTATGCAGGAGATGGACCAAATCGCCCTCACCAAACCGATCACCAAATGGTCAAAGCTCATCACGGATGCGGCCAGTATTCCAAAATATATGACAACCGCATTTCGCCAGGTTATGTCTGGAATACCCGGACCGGTCCATTTAAGCTTTGCCCAGGATACCTTGCTGAAAAAAGTAGACGCCTCCGCTCTTGAAAAGTCAGAGCCAAGACATTTCCGTACCGAAAGCCTTCCCGCTGGAAATCCAGCAGTCGTTCATCAAGCTGCTAAACGACTGCTATCCGCCAGCAAACCAGCGGTCGTTGTTGGGGGGGGAATATTATGGTCAAAAGGCGGGGCTGCCCTTAAGACCTTTGCGGAAACCTATCAGGTCCCGATCTTTTCCATGGGCCTCGGGCGGGGTGTGCTTCCCGAGGATCACCCCTTGAGTTTTGGCTACGCCAGTGCCCGATTAAATGGTGCGGCCAAAGCCTTCGGTGAAGCCGATGTAATACTGTTCATCGGACAAAGATTGAATTTCCGTGTTAATTATGGTCTGTTACCGACCTTCAATCCAGAAGCCAGCTTCATCGAGGTTGATCTGTGCGCCGAGGAAATTGGGCGAAACCGACCTGCAGAGATCGGGATCATTAGCGATGCCAAAATCGTGCTGGAACAGTTAACCGAAGCGGCTGGTTCAAACCATCCCATAGATCGGGGGCACTGGATATCAAAAGTTCGTTCATACCAACATGACCTTCTCGATAAGTGGAAACCCTGGCTGGAATCTCCAGCCAAGCCAATCCATCCGCTTCGCTTGTGCTACGAGACTCGGAAGTTCGTGGATCATAGCACTACTGTGGTTTTAGATGGTGGAGATATCATGCAATGGGCCCGAGGGACCATCCCCGCTTATGGACCAGCCCAGATCATCGATCCAGGGCCAATGGCAGCTATTGGCATGGGAATTCCCTTTGCCGTTGCCGC
>JBGVTJ010000116.1:0-2950 GCA_041862515.1 Thermodesulfobacteriota bacterium
TTCCCCGTCTTCGGATCAGACATCAGGCTGGTGGTTGGATTGATCCTCTCGAATTCCACGCCCATTTGGGCAACGGCCTGGGCGACTTTCTCCACATCGGAAAGGCGGGCGCCCAAAATGGGCCGCCCGATTTCTAGACCGATGCCAGCATAGCCGCGTCTGAACCGACCGGTGACCTCATTGGTCTTCATCTCTTCCGTGCCGCGTCCTGAAATGCCAGATTCGACGGCAATGGTTAGGGGATCGCTGAGAATGCTGCGCACCGATCGCGGCCACACCATTTCTTGCTGGTAGATCGCGTCAACGGGACAATCGGCCATGCGAAGACAGTTACCGCACTCCACACACTCGTCAAAATCAATCTCCGCTGTCTCCTCGCTCAAAGCAATGGCCTTGACCGGGCAGTACGGCACACATTGCCCGCATCCAATACAGAGCTCCTGATCGATCTTCATCTACGCGACCTCCGTCATTTGCGTGTGTGTTTCTCAAGTCCACGATCCATTCGAGATGGAGTAGTGGTTGACTCCGCCGTCCTGACCACGGCAGTGACGTAAGAGGCGGCATTTGCGATGTGCTGTCTTATGCAGCGAGTGGCCGCTTCCTTGTCCCTCCGCTTCAAACTATTGAGGAGCTGGTCATGCTCTTTCCAGACCTGGATCCACGTTGAGTCTTCACGTAGCCCAATGGCGCGCATGCGCAAGACAAGGTTTCTCAGCTGCAATATGATCTTGATGAGATAAAGGTTCCCCGTGGCTTCATAGATGGTGTCATGGAACGCTGTGTTTAAATCGAAGAACCTCTTGAGTTTTTCCGACTGATCGAGCGCATCTTGTTTCAGCACCCCTTGGGCTTGGCGTTTGATATTCTCCAATGCAGCGATCGCTTCCTCGGAAATGCGATCGCAGGCTAATTCGATTGCATAGGCTTCGAGGGCCGTCCTGACCCCGAAAACGTGCCTTATGGTTTCCATTGTTATCGGGGTAGCTCTCACCCCGCCCTGCGGCAATCTCTCGACCAGCCCGTCCTGTTCAAGGCGCCGAAAGGCCTCACGGACAGGCATGCGGCTTATTTCCAACTGTTCAGCCACCTTCTCCTGAGCCAACCGCTCACCAGCCTCGATCTCGCCATACAGGATCCGGGTCTTGAGGTATTCATAAATCTGATCGGATATCGACTTGGGAGGCTCTATGACCATCGCCTTAGACTCCTTGGGGCGAACGAGAAGTGTCCTTCTAGTTTCTTGTGGGTTTATTTGGATCCTTGGATCCTAATACTAAAAAAGATTGGGCTTGTCAAGAAAAAAATCCGAACCTAGATCCTCTATCATTGACCGGACAAAATGGCGCGGACATGGCTTTGTTTTCCATAATTTTGGATGTTACTAAGTCCTTCGATTCATAAGTTCGGTGACGAACTTATTTACTCAGGACTTAGTGCTGAGTGAGCAATATTTATGATGTCATGCACAAAAATACGTTACTGTATTTGCGTCGAAGCACTAAGGTGCTGAGGAACCAATGAGAATCCTAATATGGCTGTAATGGTTGATGAGATCCATCGGCAGCATTATCTCAAAGGGGCCAAGCTAAAATGCGAAATAACAAGTGTTAAGGAAGCCATCAAGGTCTCAAAACATGGGAGGCGAAAAGACTCTTTAGAGAACAGAGGGATCATTTCTGTCATGGCGGAGACGCTTAAGAATGAACGGAGAGAAAATCACACAGAGATAGCCGTAACAGATTGATTGACGATTCACAGCCCATTAAATATTGTAAGGGCGTGCTAAAGAAGGAGGGAAAAGGTGAAAAAGCCGATAATTGCGATCACCATGGGGGATGCTTCAGGGATTGGGCCCGAACTGACCGTAAAAATCCTCTCCACGAGGGAAGTATATGGATATTGTAATCCGTTTGTTATTGGGGATTCGAATGTTATGGAAGTAGTCTCAAAACTAGTGGGAAAAGATTTGCACGTCAAGGCAATCTCGGATGTATCTGAGGCAGAATTCTTATTTTCGCATCTGGATGTTCTATGCCCGGATGGTGTGGATATCGCAGAAATTCGGTGGGGAAAGCTTGATCCTGCCATGGGCGAGGCTGCTGCTTTGTGTTTAAAAAAAGCTTTTCAGTTAGTCTCGGAGGAAAAGGTCGACGGGGTAGTATCGGCCCCGCTAAATAAAGAGGCGTTTCACCGGGCAGGATACAATTATGTCGATGAATTAGAATATCTGACGGGGATCACAAACAGTCCGAATACGTTTACCATGGGATTGGTGGGTTCCGTCTGGACTGTTCCCGTAACGTTCCATGTTCCCTTCAGGAAGATTGCCGACATGATAAAAAAAGACAGGGTTTTGAGGTACATCCGTTTGATGGATGAGATGTTGAAGAAAATACGCTTAAAAGAACCCAACATCGCGGTAGCTGCCTTGAATGTTCATGCGGGCGAAGGGGGCCTTTTCGGACGGGAAGAGATCGATGAGATTAAACCAGCTATCGAAGAGGCCCAAAAGTTGAATATAAAGACTCAGGGGCCTTTCCCCGCCGATACCATATTCGTGAGGGCGACTGATGGAGAATTTGATGGAGTGGTATGCATGTACCACGACCAGGCCAATATAGCTCGGAAGTTATACGCAAAAAGAAAAGGCGTTACCCTTTTTATGGGTTTGCCCGCCCCATGTGGGACGACCGCCCACGGAACTGCATTCGACATAGCGGGGAAAGGGATTGCCAACCCCAGTAGCTTGCAAAGCGCGCTGAAATATACCGCTATGCTTTGTTCACAGAAGGGAAATTGACGATATGAGGAGGCACTTATGACGAGAAGCTACTCTTAAAACTGAAGATACTTATTGGATCGGGAGCGCTGATTGAGGTACTAGATTCTTACACCCATCGTTTGAGTTCATATTTCTGTCGATATACCAATTCGTTGTTGATAACAC
>JBGVTJ010000117.1:0-13817 GCA_041862515.1 Thermodesulfobacteriota bacterium
TTCGATGGCCTTTTTGAACCGGATACCCCCTCCAGGAGAGAATCTGGCGGTACCTCCATAGCTAAGCTCAATGGCATCCACACATCCGGCACCGATGAGCACATCGAAAGCCTGGCCGTGGGAGTGAACGTAGACATGAAGATGTTTTTTCCCCTGCCTGATGACTTCGTAGGCCAGGGCCATGGGGTTCCTCGTTATAGTAAACCCCCCAATGGAGACATGATCCCCATCATGGACAAACCGATGGATCGCCTCCGAAAGATCCATGACCTTATTTTCGGCATTCATAAGCGCTCCTATGCGATCACAAAAGGAAATCCTTGTCAAGCTATTTCCAACCGGAGCTTCCTGAGTTCTAGGGAGTACCGCTGTCCATGAGCGAAATTTGCTGGGGAAGGGTCACACCGATCAGGCCGTTGCCCTGGTTCCCTGGAGCGAACATTAAAGAATTTTGGCTAACCATTCTTGGTGAAGCGAAACGACCGCAAATCCAATCTCTGAGCCCAGAGGGCGAGTTTTGGATTTGCAGTGAAGCGAACTCTAGAGTGGTCCAAAATTCTTTTCAGTGAGCGAAAGGGAATTTGGGCAACAGACCACGAGCAACCGATAGTGTTCGCTTATGAGAAATATAAACTCCTTTACAATCAAAAGGTTACAACAACCCGGTCTAAAAAAATCAGGAAACTCCAGATTTTCAAAACCAGGATACTGTCCTTCACGGGGTATTAACATCCCATAATTATTGGAACGGGCCCCTCAGGCACGGGAAGGGGGAAAATAAAAAATGACCTTTCGAATTCTTTTCGTGTTAATGAAGAAAAAGAGGTGGCATAGAACCGTCGGTTCCCTCGAAGGAATTTCCATGGAGAGGAAACGTAGAAGCGATAAGATACGGCGCCAGACTTTGTTTGAGACTATGAGTAGCCCTACTCATACATAGGGTGACATTCACCCGTGGGCTTCGTAGTAACACATGGGGCAGAAGAGGTGTTTGGTGATACGGTGGTCCAGCGGTTGAGCATCTCTGTTGGGAAGCCCTCTAATATGATCGTGTTCTTTTTCGCTCAGGTCGCTCCAGCGTTTTAGCTCGGTCCGACATTGAGGGCACATCAAACTCTCCTTTTGTCCTTTGCGTATCTTGCAGACGGGAATGGCATCCTTGAAATTTTACCGAAAAGTGTCCGGATAAACAAGGATCAAAATCCGGAAATTTTTTTGAGTTTCTGGAAAGATCATAAGGCTTTTTTTCTCGGTCTGGATACCAACTACGAAATGGATTCGAATTGAAAGGAGGAAAAACGAGCCATGTATGCGGTCAGGTAGGTGGCAGCAACCCCATTCAGAACCCCCGTCAAAATCCCAAAAAGGAGGAGAACCGGCAACACGTAAAAGACCTCTCCGTGTCTGATGAAAAGGAGATAGACGATCGTTAACTGGGCGATATTATGGGCGTAAGCTCCCATAACACTGATACCCACGAGGCTGAAGACGGCTTTTAACTTCCTATAGGCAAACCCCATGACAAGGGTGCTCCCAATCCCACCTCCCATCCCCAAAATGAATGCGGGGGTCAGGAAGGTCCCCACAAGGATCGTTCCCAGGAATACGCGCAGTACCGTCACCATCAATCCTACCCTCAAACCATACAGGGCGATGGCTGTTAACACGATGATATTGGCGAAGCCAAATCGAAGCCAGGGAAAGGGCGAGGGGATAAACATCTCCACGCTATGGACCACGATAGACATCGCCACAAGCGAGGAGACAATGGCGTTTCGTTTGATCCTTCTCAAGACCTATTCCTCATAGAAACCAGTCCTGCGTTGAAACGAACACCCCGATTGCAGGTACCGAAAAGAACCTCTCTGGAAACACAGGACGAATCACCGACTCACCGCATCAACCGCCTCCCCATCATCTCCCGCTATTCGAACGACGACCTTATTTGGCAGGCAGATCAAGTTCTCACCTGACATGCGAATGGAACCCGACTTGACACAGAGCTTGTAGGGACAGGGGGAATCGACGATTCTCACCCTACCTTCGGCCATCTTTACCCAGGTCTTGCCCAATTTTCCCTCTACGGGGAGGAGTCGGTCATCCTTCAGGGGAAAATTCCCAACCACGTCTCCATCCAACTCGATTACGACCCTCTTTCCCTCGTGGTGAAAGTGCCTTATCGTGGGGAAGCTCAGGAGGGTCACGATGACAAGCCCCCCGATCAAGATCTTATCCGGCAAGGTGAGCATAGTTCCATCACTATTGATTGACTATTGGTACATGGGGGAGAAAGACCGGATCCTCTGGGAGAAGCGGTCATCCAGGGCGCTGTTATTCTGGGGAGACCAACCGAATACCTTCTCCCACACCTCCCTGCTCTCCATACAGAGGTAAATGAAGAGGCTGGGTTCGTAATCCCGCAACCAACCAACGATCTTCCGATACATCCCAACCCTGATGGATTTGAGATAGCGAAACTTCCCGTCGTTACCCGGAAGGAGCTCTCCCAAAAGGATCTTGGAGGCAGGAAATCGATTACGAATGATTGGCTTCAAATAGGGGGGAAACCGAAATCCCCCCAGGCTGATCCAGATTATCCCCTTCCCATCGATCCTCTCGAAGACCTTCTCGATAACCTCCCGATAGTCCCGTTCCCATTCAGAGTAATAGATGAGGGGATCGAAATGGAATCCAATGGGATACCCCTGTTGCTGACACTCCTCCGCGGCACTAAGCCTCTCCTCCAAGGTCGAGGCATTCCGCTCTTCCTCGGCGATCACCTTTTCTGGATTTATCGACCACGAGACCACCGTTTTCCCCCCGTGGTCTAGATCCAGCAGGTTATTCACTTCATCCGTTTTCGTCTTCAATTCGAAGATGGCATTTTTCTTTCCGGCAAAAAAGGGGACCAGGACCGTCGAAAAACGTGTCATTCCATCGAAGGCGAGGCTATCAGCCAGCTCCCCCGTTCCTAGGCGAAAGATCCTCTGCGGATCGCCTGAGAGTCTCCCTTCCACCTGGGCACACAGCTCATCGATATTAACGTACATGGTAATTGCGGGGTTATTGAGATACCCTTGGAGGATGCAATACGAGCAATCTATGGGGCAGTTCACTACGAGATTGATGATCTGATAGCCACAGCAGATCCGGTGATGGGTTCCCGGGCATCCCTTCACAAAATCTCCTTTCTGTCTTGTGATCAGAAGGCTGTGCTTTCCTTCAGCGAAGGGATCCTCGAAGGCGTTGAGCCTGCGAGTAACTTCCTGAGGACCGTTCACCAAGGCCAAGGGAATCCCCTCCAATTTGTTCAAAATTCCTTCTGCAACGCGGTCTCCGATGACCCGTCGATCCAAAAAGATCCTCCTCACACCGTATCTCGCCATTGGATGTATCACCCCCATAGGTGAGCAAGGCCCTCACAGGGCCAATTCAAGCATCTCCCCCAACTCCTTCTGTTCCGAAACCGCCATCAATTTCGAGATGATGGCCTTGAATTCACCCACATTCCCGAAGCGAAATTCCACCCTCAATTTATTCCCCTCGAAATATGGGGGGCAGTGGAGGGATATCCCAGGGCCCAACCCCAAGCCCTTCCGCTTCTCATGAAAGGTCTTTTCCAGCTCCGTTAGCCTGGGGTACCTCATCTCCTGAAGCCGTTTTCTCACCCGATTGGTCTTGTGAACCTTTGAGTTGGTAGTATCGGATGCTATCCCCTCCATTTCCCCTTTGAAGAGTTCCCCCACCTTCAACCCATCCCTTACCGAGATTTCCCGTAAGAGGCCCAAGACCTCCTTCAAGGTATTTTCCCCCAGTTTCAGTTTTGAAATCAATCTTCCTATCTCTGCCTGATCTTCAGCGGCGAATTCCAAGAACTGGACGGCGTTCCCAAAGGATACCTCCTCCTCAACAATATATCGCTTTATCCCGGCCCGCAACGTAACCAGTTGAGATACTTTTTCCAGAATTTTTGGGTTGGGCTGGAGGCCGAGCATGGGCATGTAATCTCTGGCGATCGACTCCTTTGGAAGTCCGAATTGGTGAATGAGTTTGTGGAGGACCATCGATTTCTCAATAAGATTGAGGCCACGGGTCGTGAGGTTCTCGTGTAGGGCCATGTGAAAACCTTCCAGGTCGTTCGGTTCCGATTCGATGTAGGAGAACGCCTCGATCTCTTTCAACCCCAATTGCTTGCACGCAGTCAGCCTCTTGAATCCGCTCATCACCTGATAACTCACCCCGTGGGACTTCTCCCTCACGATAATGGGCTGAAGAAGACCCACGTGCCCTATGGACCTCCTGAGACCCTCAAGATTGGGGGAAAAGGTCATGGAGAAAAAGTGATCCCTCGAGTCGATGCCATCAATCCGTAATTTTCTGAAAACCCGATCCATTTCAGTCTGCTCCCGTTTGGTTTTTTAATCCCGTTGTTCTCCATATGACCCATATCGGTTGGCCAACCCTTCATACCTCCTCGCCGCTTCCTCCTTGCCCCGCTTGGAAAACCCCTCGGAGAGAATACGACACTTCCTGACGAACTCCCTCGAGGCCATCTGCCTTTCCTCCGCCTTCAGGTTTTGAGAACATAAAAGCTTCTCGAGGACCATCACCCGGTATCGGTCATTTCCCCATGATCGGGTGGAGAGCTGATCCGCGTGTCCCCCCCTTTTTACGATGAGTTTTTTGTCGATAAAGAGTACGGGATAACGGCACGTTACCCGGAGCCAGAGATCGTAATCCTCACATACGGGAAGGGTTTCGTCAAAAGCCCCTATTTCATCAAAGAGGGACCTTTTCATAAGAGCTGAAGAAGGGCTGATGATGCACAGGGGAAGACACTTCTCAAATATCCATCCCGAATACTTGGCATGTTTTTTCTTCGGATTGACCCGTGTTCCCCCCCTTATCCAGACCTCATCGGTATAACAGAGCGGGAATTGGGGATTCTCTTCCATACACTTAACCTGGATCTCTAATTTCTGTGGCTCCCACAGATCATCGGAATCCAAGAAGGCGAGATACTTTCCTCGGGAAATCCTCAAACCGAAATTCCGGGCGGCGCTCACACCCCTGTTATTCTGGAAAACGTACTTTACCTTATCCCCGAATGTCCTCAAGGCCTCACCGGTTCCATCCGTCGACCCATCATCCACTACCCAAAACTCGAAATCCCTATAGGTCTGATTCAGGACAGACTCGATGGCGTCTTTTACCGTGGAGAGCCTGTTGTAGGTGGGTATGACCACCGAAACCCTCGCCATACCATTCCCCTTTATGCCGCTTTCCGAGTCCTCTTCTTCAGCCTGTTAATTCGGCGCTTATAGATTTTCGCCATGCGAGCATCACTCTTTTTGATTGCCTCCTCTTTGCGGGCCGTAAATTCGCGAATCTTCTTCTTGAGATCCGCGGTGGTTACCCCTGCTTTCTTCTTAACCTCCTTCTCCTCCTTCTTAACCTTCTTCTCCTCTTTTACCTCCCCTTCTGCCTCCTTTTTTACCTCCTCTTTTACCTCCCCTTCCCTTCCACGAGCCTCTCTAATGGCCGCGAGGAGCTCTTCCTTTTTCATGGCATGAACGCCCTCGATCTCGGGAATCTCCAAAGCGACCTCCCTGAGTTCCTTTGCCGTCATCTTCTCCAGGGGTTTTTCCTTCTTCTCCATATCTCCCTCCTTTTGGCGTTATCTCCTGAGCAGTAACCCTCCAATGGAATACTCCCTCCTTATGAGCATGACCACGAGATACACAAAGGGGGTGTCCAGAAGGGCAATAAGTACCTTGACGAAGTATTGCCCCTTGATGAGGGGCAAGACGGGCATGGTGCCATAGAAGGCAATGGTTATGAAAATCAGCGTATCGATGAATTGGGAAACGACCGTTGAGGCAGTATTCCTCAACCAGAGATGTTTCTCCCCAGTCACCTTTTTCCAGATATGAAAGGCCCATACGTCATGGTATTGGCTCGCCAGGTAGGCGATGAAGCTAGCGATGATGATCCTGGACGTACTTCCCAAAATCGTGGAGAAGGCCTTCTGCTCCCTCCAAAGGGGAGCCGCATCCCAGAAGAGGGCGATGCGAATGAGGAGGAATGTAACGAGCAGTGCAATGAACCCGCTGAATACCACTCGATTCGCCCGCTCCTTGCCCCAAATTTCGCTGATCACATCGGTTACGACAAAGGTTACGCAATAGGCTAATACTCCGGCCGGGACGAAAAGGCCGAATATGTTTATGATCTTACTCGCCAGAACCGAGGAGATCACCAGGGTCCCGACGAATATGGACACCAGGAGGATGAAAGCCCGGTCCCCACTTCTATCGCTCTGGCTCAATGGATCAATCCCCTGAGGCGTCATCGCCTCTTCGCATGAATTACATATATATATCACCACATGATTTTACACAAGGGCCCAGCCGATCAACTCATTGGGACAAACCCCTCTTCAAACCACTTCTTTTCTCCCAATACGGGAATCCCGCTTCGTACGAGATCTCTGAAAAAGTCGCTCTTTGGTGCTCAAAATATCTTTTCGACCATGCTAACGTTCGCTTCACTGCAAATCCAAAAATCGCCCTTCAAACCCAAACAATGAATTTGCGGCCGTTTCGCTCCACTAAGAGTGGTTACCGAAAAAATCTTAATTCGCGCTCAGAGCTTCTTTTCCCAGTTTTTTAGGGATTTCTGTATAAAAACTTGACAGGGGAAAATATCGTAATATGCTTTACATGCCGTATATTTCAATCCTCTTATGATTTTCTTATGCCACCAAGATGCCTACTCATTGCAGATGACTTAACAGGCGGAGCAGATACCGGGGCCCAATTTGCAAAGAGGGGTTTTAATACCCTCCTCATTTCCTTCAAGGAGGGCCTGAACATCGACTTTTCGCAATACCGCGAAAGGGATGTCCTCGTCGTCAACACCGATTCCAGAGGATCAAGCCCTGACAAGGCATTTGGCTTAGTATCGAGCCTGTTAAAGAACTACGACGAAGAACTGTTTCCGGTCGTTTACAAGAAGATTGACTCGACCCTCAGGGGAAACATTGGATATGAGACGGACGCGATTTTAAGGGAAACGAATATCTCGGTGGGGTTCATGACCCCGTCCTTTCCCGAACAGGAAAGGACGGTGGTTGACGGTGTCCTGATGGTATGGGGAAAACCGCTGGCGTTGACGGAAGCCTCATCCGATGCGGCTGCTCCTGTCAGGGAATCCTGCGTCTACAAACTCGTGGAGCAGCAATCACGTCATAAAGTTGGATGGATCGATCTGGCTCATGTGGCTTCGGGCAGTAAGGAATTGCGGGAGGCTGTGAAGCGAGAGCAGGAGAAGGGAAATCGGATTCTCATCTTCGATGCCCTCCATCGTTCTGATCTGACTCATATTGCCGACGTGGCTTTTGGCATGGATGAGAAACCGCTGTTTATCGGTTCGGCTGGTTTGGCAGAAGAAGTAGCGAAAAAATTATCCCCATCAAGGGGAGAAACAGTTTCTCATATCCCTCGGAGGAGGACAAAGTCGTTCAACCACATCTTTATTGTCAGCGGGAGTGCATCTAGCGTAACCCATGAACAGCTGAAACGAGTTGAGCAGAGAAGAGGAATTCCCTCCTTTCAGTTGAGTAAGTTACTGCTGATGACCGGAGAGCAAGGCAGGCAAAGACAGGAAAACAATCTTTCCTCCTCGATTGGGAGTTCTTTAGCCCAGGGGCATGCTGTCTTTAGGGTCTGTCCGGAAAGGCTCCTTTCCGAAGATTCAGGTGACATCCCGATTCATCTCGAAATTCCAAAGCGGTTGGGGCACATTGGCTTTGCCGCATTGGAAAAATCCAACGTTGACATACGAGACTTGGCCGTGATAGTAACCGGTGGAGATACTGCCATGAGTTTCTTCCATTTGCTTGGAGCCGATGGAGTTGAAATCAGGGGAGAAATACTGAAAGGGATCGTCATGGGTCATTTGATCGGTGGAAAGTGGAACGGCCTCACAGTAATAACCAAAGCCGGTGCCTTTGGGAGGGAAAATGCTCTTGAGGAGATTGTAGACATCCTCGAAAGGAGATCGCCCTCATCCCAAAAGGGTAAATGATTTATGGTGTTCTGACGGAAAAAGGATAGAGCAAAGATACTCAAAGAAGGAGAACGATTATGAAAGCCCTCATCAAAGATCAACCTGTCAGAGGTGCTACCTTCACGGATCGCCCCACCCCACAAATCGGGGATAATGACCTGCTGGTCGGGGTGCGGGCTGCAGCCATTTGCGGTACCGATATCCACATTTACCAGTGGAACGAATACGCCTCCTCCAGGATAAAGCTTCCCCTTCTCTTCGGCCATGAATATGCTGCCGAAGTGGTTGAGGTGGGCAAAAACGTCATGACCTTCAAGAAGGGAGACCGCGTTGCGGCCGAAACCCACGTTCCTTGTGGTCATTGTTACCAATGTACTACGGGTCTCCAGCATATTTGTGAGGACATGAAAATTTTGGGCGTTCATATGGACGGTGCTTTTTCCGAATATGCAATCCTTCCGGCGGTCTGTACCTGGAAGTTGGATCCTTCCATCCCGTATGAAATCGGGGCTACGATGGAACCCTTTGGAATCGGTGTCCACGCCATGTCCAAGACGAAACCGGCTGGGAAGAAGGTGATCGTATTCGGTTGTGGACCCATTGGCATTTACGCTCAGATGGTGGCCAAAATGAGCGGGGCAGAGTACGTGATTGGCGTGGACATCACCAAAGAGCGGTTGGATCTGGCTCGAAACATGGGGGCAGATTTCGTTCTCAATGCCAAGGAAGTGAACGTCGTTGAAGAAGTGGAACAGATTACAAGGGGATTCGGTATGGACATTGTCGTTGAACTGACGGGGAACAAAGCTGTCGTCAACGATGCCATAAAAACCCTGAGGCGGGGCGGGGATATTGTCCTGGTGGGGTTATATGCAGGAACCGTTGAGCTGGATCTGGTCAACAACGTCATCTACAAGGAGGCCAATGTTTACGGTGTTACCGGGCGAATCATGTGGGATACCTGGTGGACGGCCCAGAGCATGATCCTCTCCGGAAAGATGGATTTGAATCCCGTCATCACCCATCATTTTGACCTGAAGGAGTACGATAAAGCCTTACAGCTGGCCGAATCGGCCACAACTGGCAAGATCGTATTGAAACCCTAGGGGAAAACTCTTTTTCCCGGAAGTCGATGACTGGGGTTCGCCTCACGAAGTTCGCGAATTCTTTCAACCGCAGAAACTCTACTATCCCGAACGGGGGCACAAAGCCTCTTTCCATACACAGTAGAAACAAAGGGGGAGGCCAAGGACATGGCTAAAGAAGCATTAGTGATGGAGCTTCAGACAAAGGCAACGAGTCTCAGAAGAGAGGCATTACTGCTCATGAAGGAAATGGGTTCAGGGTGGTTGGGTGGGACATTTTCTTCAGCGGACGTCATAACGGCACTTCTCTTCTATCGAATGAAACACGATCCAAAAAATCCCCAATGGAGTGAACGAGATAGGCTCATCATTTCAAAAGCACACGCCTGTGAGCTTTACTATGCAGCACTTTCTGAAGCCGGGTATTTCCCAAAGGAAGATCTTAAGACGTATAGCCATTTGGGTTCAAGGCTTCAGGTTCATGTTGATTGCAGGTCCCCAGGGGCTGAATGTAGTGGTGGTTCACTAGGATTGGGACTCTCTTTCGCCGTCGGTGTTGCCATGGGAGCGTATGTCATGCCAGATAAAAAAAACCTGTCAGCGAGCTCACGGATCCGACTCGCCCGGTTCAGGGTGTACTGCATCGTGGGAGATGGCGAGTGTAACGAGGGACAGATTTGGGAGGCGGCTGAAAACGCATCTCACTATAGATTGGATAACCTAACCGCCATCATCGACCACAATAAGTATCAATCTACCGGGTCGGTTGAGAAGAAGATGAGCCCGCTCTCTTTGGCGGAAAAATTTAGAGCCTTTGGATGGGAAACACGAGAGATAGATGGAAATAACCTCGAGGAAGTAATAGACACCCTAGATTGGACCGGAACGATTGTGGGAAGACCGCAGGCAATCATATCGCATACGATCAAAGGGAAAGGAATCCCATGGCTTGAGGGAACAAATTGTCACTTCGTTAGGGTAACCGACGAGTTTATAAAAGAGGCTTTCGAGGCTCTCAAAATATGAGATTTCCCATTATCATTTTGTCGAATTATTGACCTAAGGACATTTCAGCTATTTCGGGAACATAATCATAAGGAGAAATGATTCCGTGAAAACTCAGTATTTACGAGAGGTGAAGGGTGATCATGAGAGTATGTATTCGGCTCACAATCGTGCCCTCATCCAACTCGCTCGAAAGGATAGCCGTATCATAACCTGTTATGGGGATTTTGTTACCGGGGAGGCAGGAGAAGTTTTCCACGAGGAATTCCCGGATAGAATCCTTGATGTTGGTATTGCAGAAGGTCACCTCATTACAAGTGCAGCGGGCCTGTCAAATGCAGGATTTATACCCTTTACCCATTGCCATTGTCTCTTTGGGTTGGGATTGGGATACAATCAGATACGTCACCACGTTGCCTATGATAAGCGCAACGTCAAGATCGTACTCTGTAATTCCGGGATGATATGGGGAGACATAGGCCCATCGCATCTAGCAGTTGAAGACCTCGCCGCCCTTCGAGCTATTCCAAACCTCACCATCCTTTCACCTTCGGACGCTGTCTCAACGGAAAAGGCAACGATTGCCGCGGCGGAGTACATTGGTCCGGTAATTATCCGTTTACCCTTTATTAATGCGAATTATCCTACTCTCTATCGAGATGATTTCACCTATGAAATTGGAAAAGCCTTCCATCTCCATCCGGGAGACGACGTGGCCATTATCGCTACGGGTATTCTCGTGAGCGATGCCCTTGACGTTGCAGAAAAACTCGAACGAGATGGAATTCACGCACGACTACTCGACATGCAGACGGTCAAACCCCTCGATGAAGCGGCAATAGTAGCAGCCGCAAGAGAAACGGGCGCCGTCGTAACGGTCGAGGACGGGAGCATAGTAGGGGGATTGGGTGGGGCCATAGCGGAGCTGATATCGGAAACATACCCCGTTCCTCTGAGGAGAATTGGAGTTCAAGATCAGTTTGGCGAATCCGGAAAAGGGGAAGAAATTAAGGAACACTATGGTCTTTCGGCAGAATGTATAGCTCACGCCGTTCATGAAGTGCTGCGTGCCAAAAAGGGGTAAGCCCAATGGGGAAGACGATCAACAAGGGCGAAAGGAGAAAAAAAGGGAGATCTTAGGATGAATAAACTGGCAATCATATCGGGATTTCTCGGGGCGGTGAAAAATCGCTACATGGTTTACAAGGATGACCGTCCTCTGGGGGAGAAAATGGAGATAGCCTCCGGTATCGAGGGTATTGACGGGTTAGAGCTCTGTTACCCCGCTGATTTCGACGACCCCGCTCAGATGAAGAAGATGTTGGAGAAGTACAACTTCGGTGTATCAGCGGTCAACTTCCGCTCTCGCCGAACGGGTAAGTGGTGGCGTGGCTCATTCACGTCGGAGATTCCGAACGAGCGCCAGGAAGTGGTCGATGATCTCAAGCGAGCGATGGACTTCGCGGCAGAGCTGGGCTGTAACCGCATTACGACCTGCCCACTCAATGATGGGAGCGATTACCTCTTCGAGACGGATTATGTCAAGGTCTATGACTACGCAGCGGAAACGTTTTCGGCTGCTTGTAGCTACAATCGCGACGTGCGCATCTGTATCGAATACAAGGAGAGCGACCCTCGAGCGCGCTGCGTTTTCGGGTCGGCAGGTGAGACGGCAAGCTTTTGTCAGTTGGCCGGTGCGGACAACCTGGGTGCCACCCTCGATATCGGCCACGCTATCTACGCGGGCGAACGACCGGCACAGTCGGCGGCTTTCCTGGCGCGGGCAAACCGGCTCTTCTACGTTCATCTCAATGACAACGACGGACGCTGGGATTGGGACATGTTGCCCGGCGCGTATCACCTCTGGGAGTTTGTGGAGATGTTCTACTACTTGCGGAATCTCGGCTACGAGGATGACTGGTATGCGTTCGACGTCTTCTCCAAGGAGATAGACACCGTGGATACCTTCAACGCCGTTGTAACGCTGACCCGGAAACTTGAATCACTGACGGATCGGATCGACCGAAAGAAGATGGAATCGCTGTTGGAGGCACGAAATCCCTCAAACACAATCCCGTATTTGTACTCCTTGCTCTAGGAAATGCGAAATATGAATGCTGTGTGGGATCGATAATTCAACGGTGGAGGCATTTTATGAAACGGTGGAGATTTGCCGTTAACAGTGGTTTTTTCGGGAGACGGCGGGACCGCTTTACGGAATATCAGCCCGACCGGACGCTCGAGGAGAAGTTCGAGCTGATTGCAGGGATTGATGGCATCGAGGGCATTGAACTGAAATATCCCGCCGATTTGAAAGATTTAGCTCTGCCCAAGAAACTCTTGGAGGAAACCGGGCTAGTATGCTCCGCAGTTAACGTGGACATTAAGGACGCGACCTATTTCCGTTACGGTGCGCTTTCGGCCCAGAGCGAGGAGGCTCGAAATCGTGCCGCATCCCTGCTTCGGGAAGGTATGGACATGGCCGCCGAGCTCGGGGCGGAGGTGGTTACGACCTGTCCCCTGGCTGATGGGTACGACTACCCCTTCCAGATCGATTATTCTTCAGCTTGGGCCCGTTTCGTCGACACCGTGAAGGCGGTGGTGTCGCATCGCGATGATATAAAGCTGCTTCTGGAGTTCCAACCCCACGACCCGCATGCCAAAATCATGTTGTCGAATGTGGGTATGATTCTGCACGTCTGTGCCGAGGTGGGGGCATCGAACCTGGGCGCAAACCTTGACATCGGCCATAGCCTCGCCGCCGGGGAATCGCCGGCAGAATCGGCGGCATTGCTGGCGGGAAAAGGTCGGCTCTTCTATATCCATACTAACGACAATACGGGCGAAGGCGGGGATTGGGACATGATCTCCGGCTCAGTGCACTTCTGGCACTGGCTTGAATTGCTCTTAACGCTGGACCGCGTCGGCTATGATGGCTGGTTGGGCGGTGACATTGCGCCGAAACACATGGGACCGGCCGAGGCATTTGAGGTGAATACTCGGATGGTCCAACGTATGGTAGGGCTACTTGAACGTATGGACCCGGAAAAGCTCGCCCAACTGGTGAGGAAAGACGGTAATATCCCCGAGACCTTCAACTACCTGAGCCAATGCCTCGTCCCGGAGGTGGAGAAAAAGAGCCCTGACCTTGACTGACACGGAGGAGATAATAATTATTCTCCATTTGATGTGGGAATAGAATGATGCCTAAGGGACAAAGGAAGATCATTGTTTCTGTCGCCCCCGTCGGAACAAACATCTCTAAGCCGTCCTTAAATCCCATTGCCCCTGAAGATATAGCGCAGGAAGTTATTGCCTGCGCTCGCGCGGGATCGAGCATGGTCCACCTCCATGTTCGGGACCGGGAAGGAAATCAGACTGAGGATTTAACTGAATTCGTGAGAACCCTTGATCTTATACGGAAGGGATCGAATATTATCATTCAGGGGTCAACGGGAGGTTTGTCCAGTCTTTCCCTTGAGGAGCGATGTGTTTCCATTAACGACCCACGGGTAGAGGTTGCCTCCCTTAACATGGGATCTGTCAATTTTGGGGAAGATGTTTATATCAATACCCTTCCCGATATTAGATTTTGGGCAAAGAGAATGAAGGAAACGGATGTAATACCGGAGCTGGAGATATTCGAGGGGGGCATGA
>JBGVTJ010000118.1:0-2977 GCA_041862515.1 Thermodesulfobacteriota bacterium
TTCACCTCTCCCATGTGGGAAGAGGTTTTGAATTTTGATGGTGCATAGGAAGAAATCAAATCCAACCGTTTCCTGGCACTATCGAAGATCTAAGAAAGAATACCACCGTGAACGGCGATTTTAATCCAAACTTTTGGCTGGGATTTACCTATTGGCAGACCAAGCAAAACCGTCATATAAAAATGTGACGACTCAAGGAAAAAGGAGGGTGCTATGAAAAGGATACTGTATGAATTAGTGGCGGTAATCGTGGTTGTTGGCCTTGTAGGATGTGCTACTATGGGCCTTGGCGAAAAGGGAGCAGAGGAAGGTTTGAGCGGACCTGGCCCGACGGTGATTGTGGCTGATCCCATGGTCAAGATGGACAAGAAAGCCAAAATGTCCATTGTGGGCACGGGTTTTAAGCCGGGTCAAGAGCTGAGCCTCCTCATTACCACAACTGATGGGGTACAATCTGACATTGGTCATGCCCTCAAACCGAGTCCTGTAGCCAATGAGACAGGTGCATGGGTGACCACGTGGAGCTGTGGCCGCTATATTGACAGAAAGTTGATAAAAGAGGGCGCCTACACCCTCATGGTGACCGATAGCGAGTATAACGTCCTTGCCCATGCTCCCGTTGCCTTCTACAAAGCAGAGGAGAAGAAAGAGAAGAAGAAGTGAGCTTTTCCGGGCGGATTCCCCAAATATCGATGGTTCTTTGGCGCCCCTGAGTGGGATTCCACGGCTACCATAACCGGAAGTTTACTGCGGACACCGCGGCCCATTTGCCTGACTTTTGCTTGCCACGGATATCGGTATCATCAGGTTCAATTATTCCCCGGAAGCGGTAGTCCGTGTCGCGGTCTCCCATAGTGTTTCGGATTCACGAGGACAGCTCCAGTCTTAACGAGACAAATTCGACTTAGGAACTTCAGTGAGGAACGAGAATGGTAGAGTTTCATGATTTGAGGGAATGGGTAGAGCAGGCTGACAAAATAGGAGAGTTGAAAGTTATAGAGGGAGCCGACCCCAACCTCGAGGTGGGGACGATGGTGCAAATTAACGGGAAAAATGAGGGCCCAGCACTGTTGTTTAACAAGCTCAAAGGTTATAGGGATGGATTTAGAATTGTAACCAACTCCATGGCCAACATAAGGACGGTTAACCTCACCTTCGGCTTGCCTATCGAGCATAGTGTCAGAGAAACGGTTGAGGCTCTCAGGTTAAAGGCAGGCGAGTGGTCCAGTGGAGCAAAGAATGCTCCTCATAAGGTCGTTAGATCCGGTCCAGTTCTTGAGAATGTGGAGACGGGAGCTGAAGTTGATCTCGAAAAGTTCCCTGTCCCCCTGTGGCACGAATTGGACGGCGGCAGATATATCGGCACCGGAGTTGGCGTAGTGACACGAGATCCAGATACTGGCGTAGCGAATATTGGCACCTACAGGGTGCAGCTTCACGATCGCCAACACGTGGGCTTTTATATCTCTCCGGGAAAGCATGGCAGAATGCACCGAGACAAATACTTCGAGAGAAACCAGCCCTGCCCTGTGGCGATGATTTTTGGTTTTGATCCGCTTAGTTACATACTATCTGCCAGTGAGATACCATACGGCATCTGTGAGTTAGACTACATGGGGGCCGTAAGAGGTGAACCGGTTCCGGTCATAGAAGGGAGCGTTACGGGCTTGCCCATTCCGGCAAATGCGGAGATTGCTATTGAAGGAATTGCGAATCCCCAGGACCTCAGGTTTGAGGGACCATTTGGCGAGTGGACCGGCACTTACGCAAGCAAAGGCAGGGAGGAACCCTTCATCAAAGTGGAGGCTTTGTATTACCGGAACAACCCGATACTCCTCGGGTCCCCACCGTCAAAGGGTCTCTCCAGCGATCAAGGATTTTGGCGGAGCGTTTGGAGATCTGCACTTCTCTACAATGAGATCGAGAGAGCGGGGATTCCGGAAGTGAAAGGGGTCTGGTGTCCTCCTTTTGGTGGGGCGCGCCTTTTCACGGTTGTGTCAATGAAGCAGAGTTACCCGGGGCACGCTACCGAAGCAGGTCACGTTGCGTCACAGACGAGGGCTGGTGCATACCTCGGAAGGTACGTGGTGGTCGTCGATGATGACATAAATCCGTATGATATTGAGGATGTCATGTGGGCGGTGTGCACAAGGTCTGATCCTCAAGAGATGGATATCATCAAGAGGGCATGGAGCGGGCCGCTCGACCCGAGAATCAGAAAGCCGACGGATAATTACACCAACTCCCACGGTATTATCTATGCGGTAAAACCGTATGAGTGGTACGATGATTTTCCGCCGACCGCTTTGAATAGTGAAGAGCTAACAAAAGCGGTATTTTCGAAATGGAATCAGCATCTAGATGGTAGGTGGAGGGATGTCTAACTCTTGCCCGAGCCTGGCGATTTCTCAGCCCGCTGTTAACGATGGAACGGCAAAGGTTCGAAAGAAAATCGATAAACAAGGGAGGAGAGAACAATGAAAAGAACAAAATGGCTGAAAAGCGTGAGTTTGGTATGTATAAGTCTGCTGTTACTCATGGCGGGAACGGTATTTGGTCCTGGCGACGCTGAGGCAAAAGCGGCGTTTCCGTCCAAGACAATAACGTTTATCGTTCCCGTGACCCCGGGAGGCGGGTTTGATACGGTTACGCGAATGCTTGTTCCCTACTTGCGAAAATACTTGCCCAAGAATCCCAACATTATTGTGAAAAATGCACCGGGCGGCGAGTGGAATATTGGAATCAACAAAATGTACCGGTCAGAGCCGGATGGTCATACCATCGGCATCCTAAACCTCCCGGGTAACGCTGTTAACCAGGTGATAGGAACGGCAAAATTTGACTTGAATAAAATAACGTGGCTGGGCAATATCAGCCAAGTAATTTATGTGACGGCCCTGTCAACCAAGTCCAAATACAGGACAGTTGAAGATCTTAAAAAGGCCCCTGAAGTAACCTCTGGCGTGGTGGGACTTGC
>JBGVTJ010000119.1:0-12916 GCA_041862515.1 Thermodesulfobacteriota bacterium
GTGTCCTTATGGAAGGCGTAGAGGGCACAAAAATCTGTTGAGAAAGCGTCGGCGAGAATCCCAGCGATTCGTGTTAGGCGGCCATCGATGTCGAGCGTGGAATTGGAAACCCGAATGATCTCTCCCAGGATTTCGCATTCCCTATGGGTAGAGGAACTCATCTGTTTCAATCCCGGTCCTCTTGGGGTAGTGTTTCCCGGAGATACTTCGCCGCTTCCTCAGGGGGAGTCGGGTTTATGTAAAATCCCGTTCCCCACTCGAATCCAGCCACCTTCGTCAATTTGGGGATGATCTCGATATGCCAGTGATAAAATGCCTCATCCTGTTCATTGGTATGGTTGGTGTGGAGCATAAAATTATACGGGGATCCGGGTAGCGTGCTGTCTATTTTTCTGAGGACGTCCGATAAGAGTGAGGCCACGTCTTCGAATTGCGTCGGTTGCGTGTAGTGGAAATGCGCGCTATGGTCCTTCGGAAGAATCCACGTCTCAAAGGGAAAACGAGAGGCAAAGGGCGCAAGGGCGATAGCTCCCCTATTTTCCCCGACTATCCGAGCTTGATACTCTATCTCCTGGTGGATGATGTCACAGAAAACACACCTTTCCTTATATTCATAATATGCCTTGGCACCATCGACCTCCTCGCTCACTCTTTTGGGCACCACGGGTAAGGCGATAATCTGTGAATGGGAGTGTTCCAGAGAGGCTCCGGCAGCCGCACCGTGATTCTTGAATACGAGGATGTGCCTTAGCCGCTGGTCACGAGTGAGGTCCACAATCCTCTCCCGGTAGGTCGCGAGTACCGTTACGACCCTTTCGATGGGAAGCATGGAAAGGGTTTCACCATGCTTGGGCGTCTCGATAACGACTTCATGAGCACCCACCCCGTTCATCTTGTCGTAGAGCCCTTCCCCTTCTCGGTTCAGATTACCTTCCACTCTCAGGGCAGGGAATTTATTGGGAACGACCCTCAATGTCCAACCAGTGGAGTTCGGTTGAGAGCCGTTTTCCCGAATCGCGAATACCTCAGGTGGGGTTTTGTCCTCATTGCCCTCGCACAGTGGACAAAACCCACCTCTAACCCTGGTTTCCTCGGGAAGAAATTCCGAAGGCCTTCTCCCCCTTTCGGTAGAGATGATGACCCATCGGCCGACGATCGGATCTTTTCGTAATTCAGGCATCTCTTTTTGTGGTCACTAATGGGAAGATCTTATTCTCCCCTCATCTTTTCCCTTTGTTCTTCTTCCGTTTTACACTCGATACAGAGGGTAGTTACCGGCCTCGCCCTAAGTCTCTTCTCCGAGATCTTCTTGCCACACATCTCACAAATGCCGAAGGTACCGTCTTCGATTCTCTCCAGAGCTTCGTTCAACTTTTGAATGAGCCTTCTCTCTCGATCGCGTATTCTGAGGGTGAAATTGCGATCCGATTCAAGGGATGCCCTATCAGTTGGATCGAGAAGTTCTTCCTTGTAATCGTCGGACATGCCGCTGACCGTTTTCTCTGCTCCCTCTAACAAGACGTTCAGCCTCTCTACTAAAAGCCTTTTGAAATAGAGGCGCTTTTCCTCATCCATTCAAGTCCCCTGGAAGTCAGGTCCTCGTTAACTCCATTGAATAGAAGGGAAAATTACAAATTATTAAATATATTCTAATTATTTTCTAAAAGTCAATACGGTGGACCAGAATATGCTCATCTTTCAATGCGCTCTTAAGGTAACATGGGAGTCTGAATTCTTCCATAGATGGGCTGCTGCAGAAAAACCCTTCATCTACTGGTTTTTATGGGCAGAGAGGCTGGAAAGACCTTTAAAGAGATCATTGGAGCCTGGATTCCAGCATGGTAACGGCCATACCTGGTAGAATGGTGATGCCGTAGTGAGGGAGTTGGGATCCACAGATGAAGGGATGAGAATCTGAGTTTCCATCATTATTTTTCCGGGTGGCACTACTTTTGCCCTTTTTAGGTTGACCTCTTAGAAAAGATCTCTTTACGGAAGTAAGAGGGGGCCTGGTGGTTTCCGTTCGCGGATGAATGTATGAAAGACTATGAAAAATTTTCCCATGGAAAGGAAAAAAATTCGCCCAAGGGGCGAAAAGGATTCCGCCTCTCCTTTCGATTTTTCTCCTGTTCGTCGCCTCTCCAGCTTCATCCAAAGAAGCCTTGGATATGATCCTCAATTCGAAAATATACCCCTATCCCCCTTATGCCTTTAAAACTCACTTTCGTCATTCTCTAGGTAAAAGTCATCGAGGATAACCGCCCCCATTACGAAAGGATCAGTAAATCCGCTGCCGCCAACTGTATCGACAAATCCTCTTGGTCAGAACCCGTGGCAGATCGGGTTTGAACCCCATCTTTACCATTTACGGTGCCGCCGACCTGAATGCCTCCTTGATTTCAAGAAGGGACGGAAAGATCCTCTTGGTCAAAAATTACCGAGAGGGAACCGAGGCGGAGATCATTCAGTTCCGGAACAAAGAGGATTATGCGGCCATTGAGGTGGGGAAGGCTCCAAAAGGTGGCGGTTAGCCTCATGGAGGATATTACACACCACCTGGAAAGCTTGGAGGCCGACCCCATTGAGTTGAAAAGGGGCCCAACTCCGATCAAAAAACGGTCTCCAAAGAAGCAAGGGACAGCCGACAAACCAGATAAGAGAACGATTCGCTCAAAAAAGCCGGATCATACGGTATTGAAGCCCATAGGACCCAAATAGGGATGTTAGGCAGAGAGGTTTCATGAATCCCATAGAGCCTTACGGATCCTACTATCTGACTAAGAAGATCGCCACAGGAGGAACGGCGGAGTTCTTCCGGGCCAGAAGGAAAGTCGGCCTCGAGGGTTTTGAGAAGATTCTAGCCATAAAGAGAATCCTTCCACACCTCAGCAGCAATAGGGATTTCGTGGCCATGTTCACCGATGAGGCCAAGATCGCGCCGCAATTAACCCACCAAAATATCGTCCAAATCTTCGACTTCGGCAGGTTGAATGAGACCTCCTTCATCGCCATGGAATTCGTCTTGGGGAATAACCTCCGCGGAATCATGGAGAAAACGAGGCAATTGGATACGCAGCTGTCCATCAATGATTGCGTCTTCATTATCACAAAGGCGGCCATCGGACTCGACTATGCCCACCGGAAACGGAATCTCCAAAATAGTCCCCTCCATATCATCCATAGAGATATCAGCCCACAAAACATCTTGGTCTCTTATGAGGGAGAGGTGAAATTGACCGATTTCGGCATTGCAAAGGCGGCTTTAACGACCTCCGTTACCAAAGCAGGGGTTTTGAAGGGTAAGGTTTCCTCCATGTCTCCGGAGCAGGTTCGTGGGGAGGGATTGAACAGGAGATCGAACATATTCTCGTTGGTGGTTGTTTTTCATGAACTACTGACCTACCGAAGGCTCTTCGAGGGGGAGTCCGAACTCCAGATCCTGGAAAGGCTGAAAGATCAGCCTATAGAGCCCCCATCCTATTTTGACCGGGATATCCCAACTGAATTGGATCGGATCGTTCTGAAGGCCTTGGCCCTGAGGCCGAAAGATCGGTATCAATCCGTGGAAGAGATGTTTATCCAATGTGAAACCTTTCTCGCGTGCCAGGATGACTTTCCCCCTCCCAACGGCTTCCGAAACTTTCTGCAGATTATCTTCAGGGAGGATATAGAAAGGGAAGGGAAGGAGATCCAGGAGGAATTCGATCGGGTAAGGTCCTTTGAAATCAATCAAGAGAAGACTCGTTCCTTTACCCTCCGTTCAACTTCCCCGGCTTCCGATGAGCATTCCTTTCTCTCTCGTGGCCTCGGCCTATTTTGGCGGCTAAAGTGTACAGGTATCATCACGGGGGCCCTGGTTCTCGCGTTCCTTTTAATCCTATCCTTAATCCCTACCCCTTCCCGGAC
Organism: Thermodesulfobacteriota bacterium; assembly: GCA_041862515.1. Lineage (GTDB taxonomy): Bacteria > Desulfobacterota > BSN033 > WVXP01. The sequence continues at coordinate 3,907 of JBGVTJ010000119.1, forward strand.
GATGAAGAAGGTTTCAACAGCGGATGACCATGTTCGTTATGCCCTTTTCTGTCTTGGTCGGGCCAGATTTGACCGGGCTGTTGCGGAGTTCGAAAAGGCCTTCGAAATGGAGCCATCTTATGCCATGAGATATCGGAAGTAGTTGGCAAGGGCCTTTCTGGAACGGGGGAAAGTGAACCTCCCTGGGAAATTGGAAAGGGCTCTCAGCGATTTCAAGGAAGCTCGGAGGCTCGATTCGGGAAATCATGAGGCCTATTTTCAGCTGGGGCGAGCATTAACGAAGTCTGGAAAATACGATGAAGCCCTTAACCAATATGAGCAATCCATTGCCATAATGCCCGAGAACCCGGATGCTCATTTTAACCTCGGATGCATTTTTTTGGGCAGAGAGGAGTATGCCAGTGCTGCCCGGGAATTCGAGGAGGTCATTACACTCAAACCACCATATCTGAGCGATGCCTTTGTCAACCTGGGAATCGCCCGCTACAATGCGGGCCGCCTTGAGAGGGCCCTCATGGCCCTGAAAAAGGCGCTTCAATTGAATCCCACAAATGGAAATATATCTGCATACATCGATGCCGTTAGGGCCAAATTGAGGAAAAGAAAGCGTTGAAGAAAAAGGGGGTTCTCTTATCTGAGCTATCTTCCCGAGGATGAATTGGGTATCAAGGGGTGGCGCAAAATGGAGATGCCGGGTTTTTTCCGTTTCGCCGCCGATGTCCTGGAGGCTTGAATGGGGCTGACCGAATCAGGGAAAAGACGAAAAAAAGCTTGGTGAAAAGTGAACTGTCGTCTCGTGCACTCCAGTTGAGTCTCTGCAATCTTCACATCTCGGAACACCGAATGAAGTCCCTTACGAACTGATTAGCAGGGTGTTTTCGAATCCTTGAAGGGGTATCGATCTGAATGATTTTCCCTTCTCGCATCATAGCCACCTTCTCTGCAAGGACAAAAGCCTCGGGGAGGTTATGGGTGACGTAAATCGTTGTTGCCCCTATTTCAGTGTGATAATCCTTCAACTCCTTGCGGAGGGTCAATCGATGTTGGGGGTCTATGTTAGAGAGGGGTTCATCCATGAGCAGTATTTCGGGTTTGACAGTTATGGCCCTCCCAATTCCAACAATCTGTTTCTGGCCCTCCGATAACTGGCTCGGCTTTCTGCGATACAGCCTTCTCCCAATACCAAGTCGGCCTGAAATGGTATCAACTCTCTCCCCGATTTCCCGGGGAGGCCGATTACGGATCTTCATGGAAAAGCTCAGGTTACTATAAAGGTGTTTATCAAACACGCGCATGTGAGGCCAGAGGGCGTTGTCTTGAAATACCATACGAACCCCTCGCCGAGACGGCTTCTCATGGTTTACACATCGACCGTGGATATAGATATAACCTTCATCAATCTTCTCCAGCCCGGCGATTAATCGGAGCAAGGTGGTCTTGCCACATCCGGTTGGCCCTACGACGGCGACAAACTCCCGATCATCGACCACAAGGTCCACATGCGTAACGGCGAGCACGGATCCGTATCGCTTACTGACACGGTCAAGCACGAGGCTCTTATTAGGTGGAATGTATCCAGAGGGTTTTTCCATAGCTGGGTCCTGTCAGTGGTAATCAAAATATCATTGCCTTCTCCTATGGCGTAGAATCAAGGATATGGAGGCGAAGAGAATGAGGAGAAGGCTTACGATCTGGGCAGTTCTCAATCCGGCGAACATGAGGCTATCCGTCCTGAGGCCTTCAATCCAGAATCTACCGAAGGAATAGAGCATGAGATAGGCAAGAAATACGTCGCCCCTGATTATGCCGCTTCTCCGTCTAAACCACAGTAAAAAGAGGAATACGCAAAAATTCCAGAGGGATTCATACAGGAAGGTAGGATGGAAGTGGGTTTGTTGAATGTAGTGAAGAGGCCGATGGGCCTCATCGATGAAAATTCCCCAAGGCAGGTTTGTTGGTCCTCCGAAGGCTTCCTGATTAAAGAAATTACCCCAGCGCCCAATGGCCTGGCCGAGAATGAGGCTCGGGGAGTAGATATCGACAACCTGCCAGAAGGAAACCCCCTTCAGGCGGGTATAAATCAGCGCAGAAACTATGCCTCCGATAATTGCCCCATGAATTGCGAGTCCACCGTGCCAGAAGGCGAAGATTTCCCCTATGTTATTCCGGTACAGGTCCCAGGAGAAGATGACATAGTAGAGTCTGGCCCCTACGATGGCACTTATAAGCACGTAAAAGAACAGATCGTAGAAGAACTCGATGCTCAGAGCCTGCCGTTTGGCTTCTCGCGATGCCAAGACCAGTCCGAGGATCACCCCAGCCATGATAAGCACTCCGTACCATCGGATGCTCAAGGGACCGATTTGGAAGATTACCGGTTTCATATGGTTCAATTTCCCCCTTGTTTTCCCTGTTGAGGGCAGACTTTCCTGAGAGAAACCATGGTAATCTGACCACCTACCGTGTTTTCCCTATTCATAGCGAGGATTTGACGCGGACCATGGGGACTCTTCGCATTCACGGTCTCTCTGTCCTTCGTGTCACTTCGGGATGCTCCACCATGAAGATGTATGGCGATGTCATGGGTTTCCGGATTGTCCATTATCACCTCGGTGTTGTGCGGCTCATTCCAGGGATCCCTCTTTCAACCCGCTTGTTTCCGATGGTGTCTCTTCAACCGGGATTGCGAGAACGGGCTGCTTTCCCCCTCTTCACCGATATGATTTCGGCGGCGATGCTCAGGGCAATCTCTCCGAGTGTCTCCGCACCGATATCTAGGCCAATTGGAGCGGAGAGTTTGGAGAAATGCTCCTTTTCTATCCCCTTCGAGATCAGATCCTCCTTGATGGTTCTGATCTTTTTCTTGCTTCCGACTATTCCCACATAGCGAAAGTCCTTTGCGATGATACGTTCGAGGATGGCCTCGTCTGTTGAAAAGCCCCGGGTGAGGATTACGATATATGCGGAGCTATCAGGGGAGAGCCTTTCCGCATAAGACTCCATATCTTCGGAAAGGAGTACTTCGATATCGGTAAAGCGATCTTCTTCGGGCATCTTTGGGTTATCATCCACCACGGTAACACGAAAGTCCAAGGACCGCATCAGAGGGGCCAACGTCCTCGTAATATGGCCACCCCCGAATATGACCAGTTTCTCAGGCTGGTTAATGGGTTCGATGTAAACCTCAACCTCACCACCACACATCATGTCCAAGTTCCCTGTGAGCTCAAAGGTTTTCAGTTGCGATTTGCCTCCTTTCAGGCATTCAAGGGATTCCTCAATGACTTTCTTTTCCAGACCACCGCCCCCTACGGTTCCGAGGATACTCCCGTCCTCCATGACGATCATCTTGGCCCCAGCCTTTCTCGGGCTTGACCCTTTGGTACGTACGACGATGGCCAAGGCTGCTCGTTTTCCTTGGTCTTTGATATCAGCGAGCGTTCGATATATGTCCTCCATCTCAGTTTCCTTCCTAAATTAGGTTCTTGATCAATGAAATGTTGCGGTCGAATTCCCTTCCTTCCGGCTCTATGTGGAAATCTGAACTCTCGTCCAACAGCATAACTCCATTGGATCAAGAGGTCAATACGTTAGGGCATCCAATCCGGAGACTCGGTTGGGCCAATGATCTCAATGGCAAATTCGCGTTTGGCGTCAATTGAAGAACGTGCCTCTTTAGTTTGGGATGGAGGCAGGAAAAGACCTCGTGGATATTCTGACGAAGCCCTCCGATAATCCGGGTCTTCGCGAGCTGCTCAAGGAAGGGGGTGACCACTACCTCATTATTATTTCGGGGGTACTCTTGATGGTCGCTTTATCTATAAGTATTATGGTACGCTCCGATCCCGGGCCTGCTCATGAGCCTTTCCTGAACTGGTCTACCAATTCTTTCATCTCGGGATCATCCTTTACCTTTTCATCGAGGGGAATGAAGGTACCGATGAGGGTGCTATTTCTGCGAGAATCTCTCTCCAACTCCTTCAAGCGATCCTCGGACCTCTTCTTAAATTCCTCCAATTTCTTGATATACTCCTCCTTCCTATCCTGGGGAATGGATCCCGCCCTCCCCGTCCCCTTCCGGTAGGAATCCAGTTGCCGTTCTATGCTGCTGATCTGTCTCTCTAAATTGACCTTGCGACTGAGATCAGCGAAATCACTGGCACCCTTTAGTACCTTCAAGTCAATCCTTCCGAGGTATTGTCCCTTTGGGTAAGCCTGAAAAAGGAATGTCTCCCAGCCTCTATCGGACCGCAGGGTTTGGTGGTGGCCCCCACTACCGCCACTTCCAATGATGAAGCGAACGCCCTTCACCTGCTGAACCAGGTTGGTGTATTCCTTAAAAGAGCCCAGGTTGCTCAGGCCCATAATGACGTGACAATCCTTCCCAAGTTCGGCTGCCACCCTCTTTGCCGCCGCTATTGGATTGGATATGAAATACCCTTCAGAAGTGCCCCCTTCATTTTGGCGGATATCGGAGGTAAGGCCAAAAACGCCGACCCTTATTCCACCCAAATCCAACACCACATGGGTTTTAAAGACCGGATTGCCCCCCTTTTCATCGAGGAGATTGGCAGACAGGAGGGGTAGAGGAATCTCCCCCTTCAACTCCCTCAGGAATTCGATTCCGGCCGAAAGGTCATCCGATCCAACGTTGACGGCCTGATAGCCCATCCGCCTGTAAGCGAGTGCGATTAATCTGGCCTTCTCCCTCTCCTGGGGAGAGGGAGAATCCTTTGGTTTAAAGAGACTGTTGCCCGCGTCGAAAAGGAGGAGCTCTTTTCCCTCCTTTTCGAGATCCTTGATAAAGGTGGCCCGCCGGGCCAAACCTCCCAGAACCCTATTTCCTCAGGTGGGGCAGGGGTCAATGATCCCGCGCATATCATTTGAATAGAGGAGCGTCAATTCAACCGCTTGAACGCGCTGGCAAAAGATCAAGAAGCCGGCTATAAAGATCAAAAGCGCCACCATTGGAACAGGGCGCCCCCATCTATCTCTCGGGCTCTTGTTGCGGCATTGAAACACTTCTTCTGAAGCCGCCTCACTATAACCATGGTATCGAAAGCCTTCCATATCTCACCTCAATGAGACCCTTATCCCTTCCTTGGCATTCGCCGCAATGTCCTATCACCCGTCTGTCCATCCATTCTATTCTCCGATAATCATACGGAGCATGTCAAGGTGGGCGAGGAGAATTTTCATAAGGAAATCCTTGCAATAACGGTACCAGGGGACTCGCAGTCATCGGCGAGGAATTTTTGGTGACATACTAATTCGAGAGGGGTTTTCTACCCTTTCTAAGGAAGGGTTTTCTCCAAATCCTCTTTCTTGATCCCCCCGCCTTCGTGGATTCCTTGTTTGTTGCAGCGGTATTCCTCTATGGCTAGTCTCAATGCATCGGCAGCCAAGGCGAAGCAGGGGAATTTCTCCTGGGGTAATTGGCTCAAGACTTCCTTGGTCGTTTCATCCGAGATCCTTAAAGCTTCCTCAATGCCCCTTCCCTTGATCTTTTCGGTGATGATCGAGCTGGTTGCAATGGCGGCACCGCATCCGAATGTTTTGAATTTCGCATCCACAATAACATCGTTGTCCACTTTTATGGACATTTGCATGATGTCGCCGCAGGTTGAATTCTTCACGATACCCGTGCCATCCGCATGCGTAATCTCTCCAACATTTTTTGGGCTTTGGAAGTGATCCATTAAGAATTTTGGATACTCCATCACTTTTTCCCCCTGGATTGGCTCAATCGTGGTTGTCGCTCCGGCAGTTCATTGGCTTTTTCTAACTTTTCGACCCGGTCCTCCAGTTTTTCGTGGAGTTGTAAGATAAGTTTCATCACATCCGATAAGGGGTCGGGAAGGTTTCCATGCTCGAAGTCGATGAGAGCCCTTTTCCTCGCGTCCGATTCCACCACCCTTGCCGGTACTCCCACAACGGTAGCACCAGGGGGGACATCCTTTATGACCACGGAACCCGAACCGATCTTCGCCCCATCTCCTACGGTAATAGGCCCGAGAATAGTACTGTTGGAACCAACCACAACTCGGTTTCCCAAGGTAGGATGGCGTTTCTTCTTCTCCAGGGTCGTCCCGCCGAGGACGACCCCTGTATAGATCAGACAATCGTCTCCAATCTCGGTCGTCTCACCGATCACTATCCCCATTCCGTGATCGATAAAGAAGCGGCGGCCAATGGTCGCCCCGGGATGGATTTCAATCCCCGTTAATCCCCGACTGATGTGGGATATGAACCTGGCAAGGGTATACCACTTGTGTCGGTAAAAGAAATGGGCAGTCCGGTGCGCCCAGATGGCGTGAAGGCCTGGGTAGCAGAGGAGTACCTCGAAAAGGTTCTTAGCAGCCGGATCCCTTTCAATAATGGTTTGAAGATCTTCTTTTAGCCTTTGAAACATATCACCATGAGCTCCGGATCTTAGAAAGTAATAAAACTAAATAATTGCGTCAAAATCGATAAGAATGCAAGATAATATTTGTTGAAGAATGGTCACAAGGCATCGGTGGTTCCCGGAAACGATCGGTGAAATCCAGATTACTATATCATATTCTCCTTCGCTTTTCACCGGGATCGGGAGGGGGTACATTTTTTTGCATTGAGGCGTCTGAAAAAGTCGGTCTTCGCGGCTCAAAATATTTTTTCGACCATTCTAAGGTTCGCCCCACTGCAAATCCGAAACTCGCCCTTTGGACTCAGACATTGGATTTGCGGCCGTTTCGCTTCACTAAAAATAGTTACCGAAAAAATCCTAATTCGCGCTCAGAGCTCCTTTTTCCAGTTTTTTAGAGGTCTTGAATTTTTGAGGACTTTCCCCAGAATTTTTTAGGAGAGCTGAACGGCAAAGGGCAGTAACAGTTGACCCTTATCCTCCCTTATGGCCAGATTGGGGATTATTTCGGTTTTGGAGGCAAATAGTATCGGATAAATCCCATCAGCAATGGCATATTAGCGAAAATCTGGTATCTCAAAGAACCTCTTCGCCTTCTCGTATATCTTCTTAAGGAGGATGTTGAGCTTCAGCTTCTTGCCCAACTCCACACTAACAAAATAGAATACAGCTTGCACCAAAACCATCATATTCTTCAAAGCGGTGTAGCTCAATGCTCGTATATCTTCCAAGTTATAGGCTTGTTTGATAAAACGGTAACCCTCCTCACATTTCCACCGGGTTAGATAGATCTCCAGAATCCTCATGGCACCAAGGCGATCCATCCTCAGATTTGTCAACAACATCAAGGGCTCCTCACCATACCCCTTCAGCACGACGAGCCATAACCATGCCTCATGAAAAGGTAACCGGACCGCTATATGACCAACCGATATGGTCTTCTTCTGCTCCTGCCCGTCTCTTCGAATGGTCATCTCTCTCCGGTGGGAACAATGACAAGCCCAGGCTATCTTCAAAGCCTTCTTCCTCTGGCCATCCTTCAGAATGAAATTCCTCTTGCCCGCCAGCCCCACCACCTCCCAAAATTTTGGGGAAAGTCCACAAAAATCACGCGTTTCGGGAATCTGTGCGAATAAGGAAAAAATTTTTGACCGAATGCCCTTGACACGCGTGAAACATTTCTTTAGAATTGTGTTCTAAATTTATCACTAAGGGAGGCTCAGGTTAAAATGGCTAAGCGGGAAAAGGAGAGTTACGTCATTCAGTCTGTGACCAATGCATTAAATCTCTTGGAGGCATTCAAAGGAAATCGGGATGAACTTGGAGTGACCGAACTGAGCAAAAGGCTCAACCTCCATAAGAACAACATTTTCAGGTTACTGGCAACCCTTGAGGCAAAGGGATACATCGAGCAGAATAAGGCCACCGAGAATTACCGGCTGGGTGTACAAAGCCTGGAGTTGGGTCAAACATTTGTCAAACAGCTCGGCTTGGTCCGCCAGGCCAGGCCGTTCCTGAAAGAAATCGTTCAGGAATGCAACGAAACGGCTTATATTGGGACTATTCGACAGAAATCCGTCGTCTATCTGGATGTGGAAGAGGCGGACCAAACGGTGAGGGTGGCTAATCGTGTCGGATGGAGGCTTCCCATCCATTGCTCGGGCATCGGCAAGGCCCAGATCGCTTATGCATCCGCTGAGGAGTTGGAAAAGCTGGGTATCTTGGACAATATGGCAAGGTTTACGGCTAATACCATCGTCGATAAGGCTGAGTTCCTCAAACACCTTAAAGAGGTGGCAAAGCGGGGATATGCCATCGATAATGAAGAATGCGATCTGGGCGTGAGGTGTGTCGGTGTTCCCATCAAGGACTATACGGGCCGAGTTGTGGGGGGACTTTCTGTTTCTGGACCATCCTTTCGCATGACCGATGACATATTGAGGGGAAAAATTATTCCCTCCGTCAAAGAAGCCGGTGGTAAGGTTTCCAAACGGCTTGGATTTGGCACTTAGAAGGGATTTCCCAGCGAAGGGTTTTCATCTTCCCTTCCTTTGCGCCATAAACCATACTCGCACTTTTGCGTTTCTTCAGGATGATCTTCCAAGATCAGCCTTTGCCCGACTATAGCCAACATTGAAGATCCTTCCTTGGACTTAGGGATTGCAATCCCTCTCCAGGAAAACGGAACCCGCCCCAAGTTCCATACCCACAAAATCAGTACGTGGAGTTTCCCCATTGAACAATGGATTTAACTCCTGTGAACCCCATGAGGAATACCTGCGCATTGATCACCCCCGAGTAACGGCACCCCATAATACACCTGAAATCTTGGAGGGTTACCAGGTTTACTATATTCAACGTCATAAAAAGCCTCGTTGGAAATTCTTGGAAAACTTCAGGCTTTTCCTTATACTTTTTCTGGAGTCTCCTGAGTTTCTAGGGAACACCGCTGTCCATGAGCGAAATTTGCTGGAGAAGAGTCACATCGATGCAGGCCGTTGCCCTGGTTCCCTGGAGCGAACATTAAAGAATTTTGGCTAACCATTCTTAGTGCTTCGATTCGCAAATACAATGACGTATTTTCTAGAGCAAGATCTGAGCAAATGC
>JBGVTJ010000120.1:0-5698 GCA_041862515.1 Thermodesulfobacteriota bacterium
CCGTCGTTACAGTGGGGACCATGGTATAGCTCTTCCCTCTTAAAGACCCTTTCGATGATCCTCTCCCCTGAGTCCGGGTCCCTCATGCCCAGCAGTGCGTGCCCCATTTCATCCCTGACCTGCTCATATTCATCGGGGAAACAAACGCTTCCGCTGGACTCCCTTCCCGCCAGGTTTACGTAGATCCGGCCTGGAATGAGGCTGTAAGCTTTGCTGTCCTGGTGGATATCCTTCACCGATTTGGGGTTCTCCTCTCGAAACTTCAACCATCCCTCCCTCTGGAGCCAGTGATTGAGGAAGACCTCCTTCTTCATGCCGCAGAACCCGTGGTCCGAGAGGATGATAAGACAAGTATCCCCGTCCAGCAGAGCGCTGATCCGTCCCAAGATGCCATCGATCTTCTGGTAATAGGCGAGAAATTCGGTTCCATATTGAGCGTCCCCCTCTTCCCAAAGCCCCCACAGGAAATGGTTAATCCGATCCGTCTCCATAATGTGGAGCTGAAAGAAATCCCACTCCTCCCTCTCCAGAAAATGAAACATGGCCTCCACCCGCTTATCCAGGGTGAGATGGAGATCCTCCAGGAATCTATCCAGGTCCTTCCTGGCTTGCCAGGCGTCCACATCGATCCGATACCCCATGTCCTTCAGTACACCGGCCAGCTCCTTGGGGTAGGCAATCTTGTCGATATTGGTACAGAGAAAGCCACTGATCAGGATCCCGTTCACCTCCCTCGGGGGATACGTAAGGGGCACATTGATCACCACGACCCTTTTTTCGGCGCGGCTCAATATCTCCCAGAGGGTTTGTCCGGCCATATCCCGGGATGTGGGGATAAAGACCTCCATGGACCGTGGATATCGATCCACGAAGCCGTAAATGTTATGTTTCCCCGGATTTTTTCCCGTCATATACGTGGCCCATGCCACTGACGATACGCAGGGATGAATTGAATTCATCCGCTTAAATGAACCCGATTCCAACAGCTTTGCCCAATTGGGCAGTTTCCCGTCAGCCGAGAGCTCCTCGAGCAGGCTGAATGGGACCCCATCCAGGCCTATGACCAACACCCTTCTGCCCTTGGAACGCGATCGATCGAATAGTCCCATGCCGTTCCCGCATCGCTAGAGATAACCCAAATCAGCCAACCGTTGCTTGATCTTCTCTTCCTCCTCCTCGCTATATTCGGCCGCTTGGGCTGGGGAAAGGTAGCGGAGTTCCTCGAGCTTTCTGATCACTTTACTGACGCTCTCTTCCACCGTCTCCTTGTCCGTTTCCAAAACAACTTCGGGTTTTAAGGGCTCTTCGTAAGGATCCGACACCCCGGTGTAATTGGGAATTTCTCCGGCCAGGGCCTTCTTGTAAAGCCCCTTTACATCCCTCTCTATGCAAACCTCAAGGGGACATTTGCAGTAAACCTCGATGAAATCCCCAATCTCTCGGCGATTGAAATCGCGAATCTCCCGATACGGAGATATGGCCGCCCCGATGGCCACCACTCCGTTTCTCGTGAGGAGCTTGCAGACGAATCCGATCCGTTTGATGTTAGTGTCCCTGTCCTCCTTGTTGAACCCGAGTCCCTTGCTCAAATTTGTCCTCACCACATCACCGTCCAAAACCTCGACCTTCAAGCCCCTTCTCAGAAGCTCCTCCGCCACCCCTTGGGAAACGGTCGTCTTCCCCGAACAGGAGAGACCCGTAAACCAGACGGTGAATCCTCTTTCCATACCCTACCTCCTCCTTGTTATTCAAATAGCGGTTAATCAATATACTCCAGATCCAGAAGGCGTTCCATCGCGGCTCATGGATTTCTTCAAGCTTCTTTTTTGAGGAATTTCCTGAGTTCCTGAGGAACTCCGTTGTCCCTGAGCGTAATCTGCTGGAGAAGTGGGGTTCCCACCGAGGGTGAGCAGGAAGGGGAAGGCCAGCCCTTTAGAGGCTGGAAGGGGTAAGTATTTCCCACCTGCGAACCCCGAAAGGGTCACTTCGGAAGCGTTGAAGCGAGGGGACAAAGGAGTTCCTGCTGAAATATCAATTTCTCAATTACGTTAAAGCGAAGAGCGACCTTTTTCAGAGATCTCTATTGTAACCCTTTAATACCAATGATTTCCTCCATCCCGGTATCCTCAAACACTTCCTCCCGGTTTCACGCCCCGATCACCTTTCCCTCCATATCCTCCGGAACCCTCAGACCCAAAAGATTCAGGACCGTGGGAGCCACATCCATAACGTGGAATCCCGCCACCTTTCCACGGGCCTCAATTTCAGGGGCTTTCATGATGAAAATCCCGTGCTGTGAATGGTTAGCCTCATCCGGCCCGGTATCGTTCTCAAAAGTATGGATGGAGCCAGTTCCCACGCTCCCCACGGACCTCCAACTGAGATCCCCGAAGTAGACGATCAAGTCTGGGGCGATCCCGTTGACGACGGGATAGATCTCCTCGGGCTTGAATACCCGCGTCCCAATATGATTTCCCTTCTCATCCATCAAACCCTCCAACTCACGCTTCAGCCTGTCCCGAACTTCATCATACCTCGACCTCTCGATGGTCCCTTTCGGCTCCCTCCCCTTGACGTTCAAAAAGAGCCGGCAATAGTACCCGCCTTCCCCCCAGGCAGCCGTTCGATCCCAGTCTATCTTGACCTCGGAGAATGGAACCATTTTTGTCGGCTTCTCTTTTAATGTCAAATACCCCTTTTCCATCAACCATTCATTAATACAGATTCCCCCCTCCATCCCCTTGGCACCATGATCTGATACCACCATGACCGCCGTATCCTCCCCGACCAGGGAGAGTAACTCCCCTACCTGCCGATCCAAGGAGAGGTAATAATCCTTGACCGCGTCCTCATACTTCGAACCGGGCTGATATTTGCGATGTCCTTCGTCGAAGAACCTCCAGAAACCATGATGCATTCGATCGAGGCCGATCTCAACCACGATAAAAAAGTCCCACGGCTGGGTTGTCATGAGGTGCTTCGTGACCCGGAATCGCCTCTCCGTCATCTCGTAGATCTGGCGCAAGAGGTGGTCCTTCTCATCGGTCCTGAAGTTATCCACATCCAGCATGTACTCTCCAACCAGGGCCTCAACCTCCCTTCTGAGTTCCGAGGGATAGGTGTATTGGCATGTGGTGTCCGGGGTCAGGAAGCTTGTGATGAGGCATCCGTTGAGGGGTTTGGGGGGATAGGTTTGAGGGACGCCGATGACGATGGAGTGCTTCCTTGCCCTGGATATGATGTCCCATACCCTCTCGTCTTTGACGTATTGGGAATTGGCGAAGACCATCCCATCATATGAGTAGTTGGCCCGATTACGAAATCCGTAAAATCCCAACGTTCCTGGGCTCTTGCCCGTCATCATGGAGGTCCAGGCCGGTACCGTAATGGGGGGGATGGTGCTCTCCAACTCCCCGTAGATCCCCTCTTTCATTAAATGTCCCAGGTTTTTCAAAGCACCCTTCCACCGGTCAAAAACAAGCTCCGGAGGGGCACAGTCCAGACCAACAATCAATACCCTTTCCGCCATAAGACCTATCCCCTTCCCCCATCCAAGGATTGGATGAGGATTTTGGCGACCTCGGGCCTTGTAAATTCCGGCGGGGGGAATTCACCCCGGCGAAGCATTTCCCGTACCGTCGTACCGCTGAAGACGACGTGATTCGTTGAATGATGGGGGCACGTCTTCTGGGTCACCATTTGGTCACACCTCCTGCAAAAGAAGGCGTGGTCGAAAAAGAGGGGTTGGATTTCGAGTTCATCTCTATCGACGGCTTCGAAAATCCGCTGCGCATCATACGTCCCGTAATAGTTGCCCACCCCTGCGTGATCCCTTCCGATAATGATATGGGTACAGCCATAATTCTTTCGCACGATAGCGTGATGGATGGCTTCTCTGGGCCCCGCATACCTCATGGCCATGGGAAGGATTACCAGGGCGACCCGTTCCTTGGGGTAATAGTTCTCCAGCAATACCTCATAGCACTTCATCCGCACATCAGCGGGGATGTCATCCGATTTGGTCTCGCCCACGATGGGGTGAAGCAAGAGACCATCTACCGTCTCCATGGCGCACTTTTGGAGGTATTCGTGGGCTCGGTGGACAGGGTTTCTCGTCTGAAAAGCCACCACCGTCTCCCACCCCTTCTCCTCGAAGAGATCCCTCGTTTGAGATGGGGTGAGGCTATATTGGGAAAACTGCGTCCACGTGCCCTGTTGAACGTATTGAATCGGTCCCCCCAGTAATACATCCCCCATTCGGTCGAGCCTTCTTACCCCGGGGTGTTCCACGTCTTCCGTTTTATAGACCGACTTCGCCTCCTTTACCTTGTCGAACTCGAACTTCTCCTCCAGGTTCAATACCGCCATGAGTTCCCCATTGTCATCGACGAGGGCTACCTCACGGCCTTCCTTGAGGCCTTCCGATTCCTCCCTATTCACCGCAAGGGTAATGGGGATGGACCACAAGAGGCCGTTTCCCAGCCGCATCTCCTCCACAACGCCCTCGTAGTCCCTGCGGCCCATAAACCCCTTTAACGGGCTAAATGCCCCCGTTGAGATCAAATAGGCATCGGATCGCTCCCACTGATCCAACCGAATCTTCTTCCATTCTCTGGCCCGGCGCATCAATTCCGTCCTCGCTTCCCCGGAAACCTTTCTTTCTTCGAGCCACCCCCCATGAGGCTTCAATGACATAGAATCCTCCCTTCCCGATAGATACCCCTCAATTCACTTCCAAAAGGATTCCCTGGGACCTCTCAGAGTTTCTTGAGAACTCCAGAACCGTGCTACCCTTACTGTAACTGCAACACTTCAGTTGTGCGGTTCGCCTCACAGGTTAAGGTTCACGTTAAGGCTCAGGAAAAGCTAGCCTTGCAGTTCACAGGTCCGTCTTGGTCTCACAACCCACGCGCTGCATACTGCCTAGTGTTTACTGCTTCCCTCTTGCCTCTTGCCTCTCCCCTCTTGCCTCTTACCTCTTGCCTCTTCCCTCTCAACCTCAACCTTAGCCTTAACCTCAACCTCAACCTTTCCGGTCAACCGCAGCAGTGTATGTTTTATAGATACCCCAGGTTCCTTAACCTCCTCCGGATCTGCTCTATCTCCTCCCTGGTAAACCGATCCTCGCCCTCTATTGTTCCTGCGGAGGCAATGTCCCTCATCACGTAAACAATGAAGTCCGTCACCGAATTAAAACCCGAATCTTCTATGACGTTGCGCAGATGATCGTAGAGCTTCCGGGGAATCTTTATGGTTACCTTATCCTGACTGGGCATATTTACACTCCTATAGCACTCTGATCATACTCAAATTAGAGTGTGCCATACCTTTTCCATTTGTCAAGGAAAAATTTAAGAAATTCAGTGCTTCGGTTTTGCGGTGCGGACGTGCTGGAGTGAGGCGGTTAACCGCCAGGTTGAGGTTAAGGTAAGAGGTTAGAGGTTGGAAGGGATAAGTGCTGAGGTGCTGCGGCCGTGCAGTATTGGAGTCAAACACCAGTGCTGCAGCTTGAGGTTACAAGGGAAGGCAAAAAAGCTGAGGGGTGGGAATCGAGACTCCTGGGACAGTCAGACTCCCGAAATATTAATCTTCTTTTCTCAAATGTTCATTCTTTAATCTCCCATTCCTTATTTTGCATCGCTTCTGCATAAGCGCTTTCTCAAGCTTAGCCTTAGCCTATTAATCCCTACTCCCCACT
>JBGVTJ010000121.1:0-15877 GCA_041862515.1 Thermodesulfobacteriota bacterium
ATATCAACCCTCCTTTCTGTTTACTATTATATCGTATCAATAAGTCTAAACAATTAATGATTCCAAGTGGTAGTTAAAACTTGAACCTTATTCAGGTACAGTTTTATCTTATCAGAAAATGTCAGAGGGATCACGAGTTTTAATTTAATCCCCCCTCGAGAGCTTCAAGACGGTCAAAATGGGGATTATACCTGACGTTGGCATAATTTCAGGCTGCACGTGCCCCTTCCCGGGAGGCTACTGTCGCCGCTGCGATACAGTTATTGAAAATAGACCCCTGCCAGTTCCCCTTCAAATTGGGTGTTAACCATCGCGGTGCTGCCTGTCATGCGTATCTTCCCAAATAGAGAATCGAGTATTTCCCCTATAAGTGATATGATAGATTATTCCCTTTCCGGTGACCCTCTTTCCGGTGTATACTCCAGAACTAAGGAAGATAGATGATGGACGTTAAGGAGTTTGCAGGACTCTACTATGCCGAAGGGGCGATGGACGAAAAAACGCGACAGCTCGTGGCACTCGCTGCGATGGTTGCGGCCGGGTGCACCACTTGAGCTCCGACCGTGAAGAAATCTCCGAGAGACTCTACCTCGCCATGCGAGCTGGGTCCCGGGCAGTGTGGTCCACAATCAAAAATAGCATCGAGCGGATCGAAGCCGAGGTAGAGGCATTGAAGGAGAAATAGACGAGTGCCCCGGAATGGACGGAAAGTTCCGTCACAACGCGTTGATTCCTGGCCTCAGGAGGTAAATGCTTTCGCAGGGGGGCCTGGGCCAGTCTTCTAATCAACAAAGGTTACGGTCAACGTGTACTCATACCTCAATGACAAAAGTCACGATAACCTAATCTGCATTTCTCAACCGCTGGATTCGGCCTATTTCGTAGTCGCTGATAATAGGCTGGATAACCTGTGGGCAACTCCCACATACTGGTTGCTAACGTTTGAGCCTCTGTTTTTCAAAGCAGATGAAAATGTTCACCGAATTATGGGATGAGGGTGTGAACCAATTTCTGCACGAACGTTATATATAAAGGTATCAAAGGGGCCCCCGTATGTGGCGTCTTGTTCACGTCATGGCCAGGATGTCACCTTTGGGCCAAGCACTAGGGCCCGTTGACCACCCTGGGGGGGTGATATTTTTTGGGCTAGAACCGAAGACACTTGGGGGCAAGGTACAGCAATCGCCTGCCGGAGCAAAGATGGTAAAAGAGACATGCCCAATGAGGTCGGTTTGATCAGCCTACTGCACCTACAGGGAATGGTATGGAGTCCCATGGGATGCTTGTGGTGAGATTGATGTTCATGGTGCCTGGATATCACCATCGAAACTAACGGTAGATCCATGGAAGTAATACTCGCCCAACCCCGGGGCTTCTGTGCTGGGGTGGTCCGCGCCATTGAAACTGTTGAACGGTCCCTTGAGCTGTATGGAACACCTGTCTTTGTGTTCCACGAGATCGTCCACAATCGCCACGTTGTAGAAGATTTGGAGGCCCGCGGAGTCTCTTTCGTTGAAAATCTCGACGATGTACCGGTGCGCACCATGATCATCTTCAGCGCCCATGGGGTATCCGCGACGGTAGTGAAGCAAGCGCGAAGAAGAAACCTCCGGGTCATCGATGGGACCTGTCCCCTGGTGAACAAGGTACATCGGCAGGCGCAAAAATATAGCCGGCAAGGAATGGAAATCGTCCTCATTGGTCATCCCGGCCACCCGGAAGTCGAGGGGACGAGGGGCCGTATTGACGGACCGGTTTATGTGTTGTCGAATATCTCTCAGGTCGAAGACCTCCAGGTTGTACATTCCAGTCGCCTCGCCTACATCACCCAGACAACTCTCAGCATCGATGATACCCGGGAGGTGATCGACGCGCTGAAACGGCGCTTTCCGGCCATAAAGGGTCCCAACTTGAGCGACATATGCTATGCCACCCAACACCGACAGAAAGCTGTCCACGAAATGGCGAGGAAGATCGAGGTGCTGCTGGTGGTGGGGTCTCGAAATAGTTCCAACTCCAACCGCCTTCGTGAGGTAGGCGAACAGAGAGGGCTTCGCGCGTACCTGATCGAGGACGCAGAGGATATTAATCCAAACTGGCTAAGTGGTCATCAGAAAATAGGCATCACGGCCGGGGCCTCGACGCCGGAGAAGCTGGTACAAGGCGTCCTAGAACGGTTATGCAACCTCGGTGCGCGCAGCGTGAGGGAAATGGAGGGCAGGCGCGAAACCATGCGGTTCCGTTTGCCGCCGATTCCGTCACCGTGAAAACCAATCCCCTTTGGGTCCTGCCCGGAAGCTCGCAGTTCTATAGTACGCTTTTCCGCCTCAAGGATTGATTCTCGATATTGGTAACCCTCTTCCGGCGATATCAAAAAGCACTTGAAGAAGAGAATTACTTCTAAGCGTAACACTGGTTAAGAGGATTATGGCCTTGACCGTTCTCCGGGAAATCTTCACCTCGCTGCCCGAGGTATAATTGCGTCTCTTGTTGATCTTCCTTAACGTAAGGATTGCCATGCCTATAGCCCACAAACAGAATTTCCGTATGCCCTTCTCGCGTTGGGGGATAAGAAGAGTATAGCTCAGGGCATTCTTGAGATGGGCGTGAGCAATCCCAATCAGGTCGGAAAGTCCAGCATCAAAAACACGGGTATACTCATGCCCGGACAGACCTCGCAAATCGAAACCTTGGAAGACATTCTGTGGTAACCAACAAGCACCGCGCTCTCTATCGTCCCAAAGATCCTTCAGAATATTCGTCATTTGGAGACCTTGGCCGAAAGAAACCGCCAAACTCAGTAAAGCCTTCCTCCTCTTGGCCATCTCTTCAGAATAATCACAAAACAGATCCGTCAAGAGCTCCCCAACCACTCCTGCCACATGATAGCAGTATCTCCCTAAATCCCTAAGTCCCCTCAAACCATGAGTATCCTTTTCCTCCTGGAAACGCTGCATCCCTTCGGACATAATCGTTACGCAACGCTCTAGGGTGGCGCGGACTCTCTTACTGAAGCCGTGGGTGACACGAATAATGCGGGGAGTATTCTGCACGAGATTTCGCTCAGCTGGCAGGGTGTTATCCGACAGCAAGGGGAATAGAGCGCTGGCGAAATCGTTCGGTGAAGCCTTACCCCTGACAACCTTGACAAATTCCCCGAAGAAAAATCGCTTTTGATCTATGCTGAGTCTTCCCTCGTCTTCGATGCTGTCGGCGATGCGGCATAACAGATAGGCATTGGTGACTACACTGCGAAGGCCCGAGGGTAACTGTGGGATCGTAAGGGCAAAAGAACGAGAAACTCCTTGCAATATTTGTTCTTGATACTCGAGGTCGGAGAGGGAGTCACTTGGATTCTTCAATACTTCTTCCATAGAGGATCCAGAAACTCACGGATGTTCCGATGACGACACCTTATGAGCACAATTTCCAACCAAATGAAGGCACAAACCACGAAAGAAACCTCCAAATTGTCTCCCTGGAATTGTTCACACCAACTGCCCGCAGGGGAAGGGCCTGTGCCGTTCCACATCGGTTTCATCTAGGCTACACTTTTTTATGGGGGGTTGCAAGGGAAAAGAGGCTCCCTTCCAAAAAACCGTTACATCACCGATCATCCAGCAAATCGAGGTAATGCGAGCCGACTGGGCAGGTTTTGGACCATTTGACCGATCGGCTGTTACGGTTACTATCTAACCCATCCAGTGATGCGGGGCCTGTTGAATCAGAAGAAAACTTCTTCGTGTCATCCTTAGAGTTGGAGTCTTTCCTGGAAAAAGAAGTATCTTAGGAACAGGAGAATGCGAAGTGAAATACCTGGAGTTTCCTGGGTTTTAATGCAAATATTTTTATAAATATTTGATTTTATGGGAAAAAGAAATTTCAGCACGTGACTCCGCTGTTTCTTCGCTTCAATACCTCCGAAGTGACCCTTTCGGGGTTCACAGGCGGGGAATATTTACCCCTTCCGGCCTCTAAAGGACCGGCTTTCCCCTTCCTGCTCACCCTCGATGGGTACCCCACTTCTCCAGCAGATTCCGCTCAGAAACAATGGAGTCCCCTAAAAAACTCCGGAAACTCCAGTGAAGTTAATGCTTGACATAACAATCGAAATATAACTATAAAAATACAGATTTTTGGAAACGAGTCAACTTGAAAAAGGAGGACATGATGGGGAAGGTTTTCTCCAGGCGGGGACTCCCAGGAAAGGAGGTGATGGTTACTCCTCAGGAAAATATCCCTTTACCGAGGAGATGGGTCTAGGTCCACGCTGAATTCAAACCAGAGGAGTCGTTATGTGCTCGAAGGTGATGGTCATGGAGTGGAATGTGACGAGAGGAGCCTCTCCGGAGTCAAGAAGAAAATCGAGAATGCACTATGCTAAGGAGGTGGATGATATGAGTGGTAAGAGATATTTTAAGTTTTTGTTCGTGTGCTTGATGATCCTCTCCCTTGGGATGTGGATTCAACCTTCGTACGGGGAAGAGGTTATCAAGATTGGATTCTTTGCGCCTTTGACCGGGTTTGCTGCCGCTGATGGGGCAAGCGCCAAACATGCAGTTGAAATCGGGGTGAAGCAGATCAACGACGCGGGTGGGATCAATGGAAAGAATGTAGAACTGGTCGTCTATGATGACAGGGTTGATTCCAAGGAGGCGGTGGCCATTGCCCGAAAACTCATCGAGAAGGACAGGGTGGTGGCGATTGTGAGCGGCTCATACAGCGGCCCAACCCGTGTGACGGCCCCTATTTTTCAGAAGGCAGGTATCCCCATGGTGGCGGGTTATGCAGTCCACGAGGACATCACTCGGGCCGGGGATTTCATCTTTCGCAATGGGTTCCTTGGAGAGATAGAAGGGGCTGCTGCAGCCGAAGTAGCGGTCAAAAAACTGAAGGCCAAGAGGATCGCCGTGCTCACCATGGATAATGACTTCGGAAGGGCACTCTCGGCAGGGTTTGTCAAGCATGCGAAGGAATCCGGGGCTCAAATCATCTCCGAACAGGTATATTCCCTCAAGGAAGAGGATTACACACCGTTTCTCACCAAGGTCAAACAAGTGAACCCGGACGTGGTCTTTACCTCGGGCTACTACAAGCAGGCAGGGCTCGTCTGTCGCCAGGCCAAAGATCTGGGACTCAAGGCACAAATCCTGGGGGAAGAGGGCTTCGATTCTCCCAAATTCATTGAGATTGCCGGGGAATCCGCCGAAGGGGTAATCATCGTCACCAATCTCAACCGCGATGACAAGAGATCCCATGTGCAAGAATTTCTCAGGAGCTACAAGGAAAGGTATGGCTTAGACGCGGATATGGTGGGTGCATCCAGCTATGATGCCTTTATGATTGTCGCCCATGCTATTCAGCAGGCAGGTACCGACCCGAAGGCCATCCGTAAGGCCCTCGCGGATCTGAGGGATTACGACGCCATTACGGGAAAGATCAGCCGCTTCAATCGCATCGGCGAGGTGACGAAACCCGTCCAGGTCCAGATCGTCAAGGGAGGGAAGTTCCGGTACTACGCGGTAGTAGATGATCCAACTGTCATTACGCCACCGGAAAAGTGATTGCCGTCTAAGAGGGGCCAGGGAGAACCCCTGGCCCCTCAGCCATTTTTTCAGCATACTTGTTTTCCCAGACATTAAAGGCTCGTTCCTTCTGGTCAGGAAAGGAAGGACTGGCTGTTTTTTTCTCTTCTCCCCAATAACGAGTTGTCGACAAGGAAAATGATTCACCTTCACATTCAGGATTAAGACGTGATCTGGCAGCAATTCGCCAATGGGCTGGCAATCGGGAGTGTTTATGCCCTCATCGCCCTCGGCCTGACGATGGTATACGGGGTTCTGCGCATCCTCCACATCGCCCATGCTGGGGTCTATGCCCTCGGGGCTTACATGGGGTTACTGGTCTTTCGCTTTATACCCAACTTCTGGCTCGCCCTGGGCCTCACTATGGTGGGATGTTCACTGGCCGGGGTCATCATCCAACGCTACCTCTACATGCCGCTTTTGGCTCTTCCGCGCATCGTCCCCCTTATTGCCAGTATTGGTCTCTTCATTGCCCTGGAGGAGATTTTCCGCCTCATTGCTGGCCCCTATATTCTCTCATTCCCGGCAAATCCAGGCCTTGGAAGCATCCAGTGGGGGATGGTCAGGATCACCAGCAATCAGCTCCTGGTCTTTCTGGTTACCTTTTCTCTTTTAGCTATCCTCTGGTTTATCATGAGCAGAACAAAACTCGGGTTGGCCATGCAGGCTACTTGTCAGGATCTAGAGACAGCATCGGTCATGGGGATTAACACGGAGAAGATTATTGCCACAAACTTCCTCATTGGATCGGCCCTGGCTGGGGCCGCCGGTGTGTTGGTCGGGGTCTACTTTAATTCCGTTTACCCCACCATGGGGTCCATCCCTGCCTACAAAGCCCTCGCCATCATTGTTCTGGGGGGATTGGGGTCGATCCCCGGAACGGTGCTTGGTGGACTCCTCATTGGCTTAGGAGAGACTCTCCTCCTCGGTCTGACCGATATCCCTTTTCCACGAGATGCGCTTGCCTTCATCATTATGATCCTGATACTGATGTTTCGCCCATACGGGCTTCTTGGAAAGGAGTGAGGCGGAAGGTGTTCGGTGGATATATCATTACCGTGTCTATCACCATCGGGATATACATAATCTTGGCCATAAGCCTCAACATAATCACGGGTTACGCCGGCCAGATCTCCTTGGGGCACGCCGCCTTCTGGGGAATCGGGGCTTACTGTTCTGCCCTTCTCGCCACCCGGCTCGGCCTCCCCTTCTGGATCGGACTCCCGTTGACCATTGCTCTGACCGCCCTCATCGGCTCCCTCCTAGCTATCCCGTGCCTTCGGGTCAGGGAGGATTTCTTAGCCATCACCACCATCGGGATCAATTTTGTGGTACAGGCCGTTTTCCTGTATGTTCCTTTCTTCGGTGGGGCCATGGGAATCGGCGGAATAGTCTCACCTTACAGCACTTCCTCATTCTTCTGGATCACGCTCATATTCGTCATCCTGTGCATCGTCCTCGATCGCTGGTTGGTCAGATCCTGGATAGGATTGGCCTTGGAGTCTCTGCGGGAAGATGAGACCGCAGCGGCTATCTCCGGGGTCGATGTGGTTAAGTTTAAAGTGGCGGCCTTCGCGATTGGGAGCGGCCTAACAGGGCTAGCCGGTCACCTCTACGCTCACTTTATGACCTTTATCAGTGCCGATGACTTCGGGTTTCCACAATCCATCGTCATCCTTTCCATGATTGTTTTTGGAGGGATTGGCACGTTGAGGGGGGCTATCTTGGGAGCTGTCATCCTGGGCGTCGCTCCTGAAATATTCCGCCCCGTGTTGGATTATCGCACCCTCATCTATGGAGGACTCCTCATATTCATGATGCGCTTCCAGCCAGCCGGTATCCTGGGAGATCAGAGTCTCCTTCCCCGAATGTTCAGGGCGGTTCGCCAAAGGGGTCTGGAACCAATGAGGACCGGGGGATAGGATGGTGTTCTTAGCGGTCAGGTCCTTAACGAAAGATTTTTATGGGCTCAAGGCCCTGGGTGGAGTCCATTTCTCCCTTGAACAGGGGGAAATCTTGGGGATTATCGGCCCCAACGGAGCAGGCAAGACGACGCTTTTCAACATTATCAGCGGCCTCCTCCGACCAACGGAGGGCGAGATCCACTTCCAGGGGGTCCCCATCCACCACCTGAAGCCCCATGAGATCGCCATGGGGGGGATCGCCAGAACCTTCCAGATCGTTAGGCCCTTCAACAATTTTACCGTTTTAAAGAACGTGTTGGTTGCCCATGGCCACCGTTTCTATCCCGGTCTCCTATCCCTCGCACTTCCTTTTGAAAAGGAGAATCATCTCGGACAGGCACGGGAAATATTGGCCCGCGTAGGAATGGAGCCCTACCAGGGGAGTCTTGCCAAAAATCTCCCCTTGGGGTTTAAGAAGCAACTGGAGATCGCCAGGGCTTTGGCTTTGGAGCCGAGCCTTCTCCTTCTGGACGAACCCATGGCCGGCCTCCAGTATGAGGAATCCGAAAGGCTGGCAGGCCTCATTCGCCGACTCCGAGAGGAGGGAATTTCAATCATTTTGATCGAGCATAACATGCAGGTCGTTATGGACCTATGTGAGAGGATCGTGGTGTTGGATCACGGGGTAAAGATTGCGGAGGGGGTGCCCGAGGAGATCAGGACGAACCCCCAGGTGATCGAGGCCTACATCGGCAGGGAGGAGAACGTTGCTTAGCGTCGAAAAGGTCGATGTCTTCTACGGAGAGTTTCAGGCGGTCTCGGAGATCTCCCTCCAGGTCCAAGGGGGTGAACTGGTAACCATTATCGGGGCCAACGGAGCTGGAAAATCGACCATCCTCAAGGCCCTCATGGGCCTCCAAGGCTGCAAGAGCGGAAAGATTACGTTCCAGGAGCAAGACATCACCCACATGCGGACCTACCAAAGGGCACGGTTGGGCATCACCCTTGTACCCGAGGGGCGGAGGCTCTTTCCGGACTTGACAGTGGAACAGAATCTCCTGATAGGCGGATACACACGAAACGATGCTACAGGAATGGAGAAGGATCTTCAGCGCATATATGACCTCTTTCCCATCCTGAAGGAGAGAAGACTTCAGATAGGAAAAACGCTGAGCGGGGGAGAACAGCAGATGTTGGCTCTTGGAAGGGCCCTGATGGCAAATCCCCGATTGATACTGATGGATGAGGTCTCCTTGGGGTTGATGCCCAAATATGTGGATGAAGTCTTCAAGACGATCGAAGGCCTTCACGGAGAGGGGGTAACCATGCTCTTGGTAGAACAGAATGCCCGTAAGGCTCTAGCTGTGGCAGACAGGGGCTACGTTTTGGAGACGGGCAGAATTCTGATAGAAGACGAGGCCCAGAAGCTGGCCTCGGATCCCCGGGTAAAAAAGGCCTATCTGGGAGGATAGAGGACTCTTAGGGAGCGAGATATGAAAATTCTCGAGTGTGTTCCCAACTTCAGTGAGGGCCGGAGACCCGATGTCATCGAAGCCATCGTGAAGCCGTTTCGGGAAAGGAAGGGATGTGCTCTCCTGGACTATCGGGCGGATAAGGACCATAACCGAATGGTTGTGAGCCTTGTGGGGGCACCCGGTCCCATCCAGGAAGCGCTGTTGGAGGCCTCCAAGGTGGCCATTTCCCACATCGACATGGAACGTCACCAGGGCGGCCACCCCCGGGTAGGGGCGGTGGATGTCATTCCGTTCGTTCCGCTGCGAAACATAACCATGGAGGAATGTGTGGAGGTGGCCCGCCGTTTTGGCCACCGTTACCACGAGGATACGGGAGTCCCCGTTTACTTTTACGAAGACGCGGCGTTGAGACCCGAGCGAAAAGGCCTTGAGGTCATCCGAAAGGGCCAGTATGAAGTCCTGAAGGTGGAAATAACCAACCCCGAAAGGCACCCGGACGTAGGGCCACCGAAGCTCCACCCCTCAGCAGGTGCCACCGTCATCGGGGCCAGGAAAGCTCTTGTCGCGTTCAACGTGAACCTGGGAACAGCCGATGTAGAGGTGGCGAGGGAAATCGCAAAAGTTGTCCGGTCTTCCAGCGGCGGGCTTTGCCATGTGAAAGGAATAGGGCTTGCTCTTGAGAGCCGCGGGCTCGCCCAGGTGAGCCTGAACATCGTGGACTATGAAAGGAATGCCCTCTACCGGGTCCTGGAACTCATCCGCATGGAGGCCCGGAAGTGGGGCGTGACGGTGGTTGAAACAGAGGTCTATGGGATGATTCCTGCTGCAGCCCTCCTGGACAGTGTATCCTACTACATGCAAATCGCAGACTTTGACCCCGATCAGGTGATCGAACTGCGGTTGCTCGAAATGCTCGAAGATGACGAGGCATGATGAGCAAGCTCTTCAGAAATGCTTCCATCACGACGCCCTCCGACCCGGGAGTTCCCTTAGCCGGAAAACGCCAAGGGGAGGTGCACCATTTCGAACGCGGGGCCCTCTATTGCCAGGACGGGGTGATCTATGGTCTTGGGGAAGAGGATGAGGTATTGAGAGATCTTTCGCCCCGTGATGTTGATTTCGAAATGGACTGCGAAGGCCTCCCTCTCATTCCCGGTTTCGTGGACCCTCATACCCACCTGTGCTTCGCCAAGCGAAGGGAGGAAGAGTTCACCCTCCGGGTGGAGGGAGCGGACTACCTCGAAATCCTCCAGAGGGGTGGTGGGATTCTCTCTTCGGTCAGGGCCGTGAGGGCGGCTTCCGAGGATGAACTCTTCTCCGTGACCCTGAAACACGCTCTCTCAGCTCAGCGTTTTGGCACAACAACCCTTGAGATCAAGAGTGGATACGGCCTGGAAACGGAAGCGGAACTGAAAATGCTCCGTGTCATTGAGCGCATTGGCAAGGAAACTCCCCTGGATGTTGTCCCCACGTTCCTTGGCGCCCACGCCATCCCAGACGAGTATCGGGAGGCTCCCGAAGATTACGTGGATCTCCTGATTCATACCATGATCCCGGCTTTCTCAGAACAGGGCATCGCCCGGTTTTGCGATGTCTTCTGCGAGAAAAATGTCTTTACCGTAGATCAGAGCCGTCGCATTCTGCAGGCCGCTAAGGAAGCTGGGCTGGGGCTCAAGATTCACGCAGATGAGGTTAACGATCTTGGTGGGGCAGGACTTGCAGCGGAACTCCAGGCCACATCCGCTGAGCATCTGCTTGCTGCGAACGAAAAAAACCTGCGAGCCATGGCGGAGCGGGGTGTCATAGGGGTACTTCTCCCTGGAACTGCTTATAGCCTGCGCAAAACCTACGCTCCTGGGCGGAAGATAGTGGAATTGGGAATTCCCGTGGCCATTGCCACCGACTGCAATCCCGGATCTTGCTATACGGAATCCCTTCCATTCATCTTTGGCCTTGCTGTCCTCAACATGAACCTTTCTGTTTCAGAAGCGCTGGTGGCGGCGACGTTGAACTCAGCCTATGCCATCGGCATGGCCAAAAGGGTGGGCACTCTCGATGTGGGAAAATCCGCGGACTTCCTTCTCCTGGATGGAGAAAGCCCTGCTGTGCTTGCGTATCATGCGGGAGTCTCGCCTGTGGTGAAGGTATTCAAGGGGGGCGAGCTCGTTTCCCCTCTCTGAATTCCGGGAGCGGGTAAAGGGGAGCCGACCGCCCCGGGTCTGACTTATTTTCAATGGAAGATGGAGGAGTTCGTTTTGAAGCTCGAGCATTTGTCGGTTCGCAATTTTGTCCAAGAGCTCAGTTTCGACTCAGCAATACCGGGCGGAGGGAGCGCGGCCGCCCTCTGTGGAGCCATGGGAGCCGCCCTTTCTGCCATGGTGGCCAGGTTAACAGGAGGAAGAGAAAAATTCAGGGACGCCTGGGAAAGGATGGAAAGGATTAAACGGGGATCAGACGAGCTGGCCGAACGCTTTCTCGAGCTGGTTCAGGAAGACACGGACGCCTATCAGGAGGTCATAGCGGCCCTCCGGCTTCCTAAGGAGACTGAGGAGGAGAAGACATTTCGGCGGAAAGCTCTCCAGAAAGCCCTGAAAAAAGCCTCAAGCGTGCCTTTGGAGACCCTCCGTGCTTCGGAAAGGCTCATCCAGATGGCGAAGGAGGCCGTTGAAAAGGGGAATCCTAACACCCTGACTGATGCCGCTGCAGCCGTCCATCTTGCCCATGCAGCGGCAACGGTTGCATCCTATAACGTCCGTACGAACCTTTCCAGCATAGAAGACGATGTCTTCGTCAAAAGCTGTAAGAGGGAGGTCGAAGAGATTCTCGTACGGATAGAGGCCCTTTCGGCCGAGGCGGACAGATATGTGAATGCCCGACTGCCATGAGATAACACGGGCTCAATTGCGGTGTTGCGGTGCTGCGGTCATGGGGTTGGAGGTTAAGGTTAAGGGGAGACTGGTGCTGGATGCACCTTTCTGAGTTCTCGATATGAATGGCATTTAGCTGACAAACATGAGGGGTGATTTTTCATGAATGAAATACAACTCGGTGTAGATGGTATGACACTTGAAGCTCTGGTGGCCATCGCGAGAGAGGCCGCTGGGGTTACTTTAACCAAGGAAGCTGAAACACGGATCGCCGAAGCCCGGAAACTGGTCGAAAAATGGGTTGAAGAGGGGAGGACTATTTATGGAATCACGACGGGATTCGGAGCATTGAGCGAC
Source organism: Thermodesulfobacteriota bacterium (assembly GCA_041862515.1). Lineage (GTDB taxonomy): Bacteria > Desulfobacterota > BSN033 > WVXP01. The sequence goes on from JBGVTJ010000121.1 coordinate 12,189, forward strand.
GTGACCATTTCCAAAGAGGACACACGGCGCTTACAAAAAAATATCATTCTCAGCCATTCGGCGGGGGTAGGGGATTTCCTGGACGAAGAGACCGTTCGTGCCGTCATGGCCCTTCGCATCAAGGATTTTTGCAGGGGGCATTCGGGAATCCGTCTGGAAACGGTCCAGTGCCTGCAGGAACTTCTGAATCGTGAGGTCCATCCCGTCATTCCTGAAAAGGGCTCTGTAGGGGCAAGCGGTGATCTGGCCCCTTTGGCACACCTCTCCCTCGTCCTGCTGGGGTTGGGAGAGGTTTTCTTCCAAGGCCAAAGGATGTCAGGGGGGGAGGCCCTGAAGAGGTGCGGGATTCAGCCTCTGCGATTGGAAGCGGCTGAGGGGGTAGCTTTAGTGAACGGCACCCAGGTAATGACCGCCATCGGGGGACTTGCGGTTTACGATGCCTTGAGGCTTTCAAAAATGGCCGACATTGCCGCTGCCATGAGCCTTGAGGTGCTCATGGGGACCAACGTGGAATTCGATCCGAGGATTCACCTAGTGAAACCTCATCCTGGACAGATCGCAGCCGCCGACAACATGTGCCGAATCACTCAAAACAGTGAAATCATCTCATCCCACAAGGACTGTTCCCGTGTCCAGGACGCCTATACCCTCAGGTGTTCCCCCCAGGTCCACGGGGCAAGCAAGGACGCCATTGAGTACTCCAGGAAGGTTGTTGAGACGGAGATGAACGCCTCCACGAACAACCCACTCATTTTTCCCGAGTCAGAGGAATTCTTGCTGGGGGGGAATTTTCACGGGCAGCACATCGCCCTTGCCATGGATTTTCTCAGTATGGCTGTTTCCGAGCTGGCCAATATTGCGGAACGACGCATCGAACGGCTCGTCAATCCGCAACTGAGTGGACTCCCAGCCTTTCTCGTGTCCGATGGGGGAATCAATTCGGGATTTATGATTGCCCAATACACGGCCGCGGCCCTGGTTTCCGAGAACAAGGTCCTTTCACATCCCGCTTGTGTAGACTCTATCCCCACCTCAGCAAATAAGGAAGATCATGTGAGCATGGGAACCATTTCCGCCAGGAAATGCAGAGATGTCGTCAAGAATTCGGGACACGTCATCGCCATTGAGCTTTTATGTGGGGCCCAGGCCATGGATCTTTTCACCAACATGAAGCCAGGGGAGGGGACCCGAGTAGCGTACAAGATTATCCGGGACGCGGTTCGGCACTTAGAAAAGGATAGAGTTTTGTCCGAGGATATTGAGACCATTGTGAAGCTTGTGAGGAACGGGAAGATTTTGAAGGGGGTCGAGGAGGTAATCGGAGCACTGCGGTAAGATTTCCTTGGCCCTTTAACCGACATCATACTCGGTCAAAGGTGTCACAAGAGAGTGTGGTTCAAACCTACAAACTACATTTACGGCGAAGGGAGCCACGAATTTCAATATACCCATTTGAAAATCCATTTCATGATAAATGCGCTCATTCGGGAGGGGAACCCTCCACAGTGAACGGCGATTAAGCGCTCATTATAACCACCTTCGGTTCACTAATCATACCTCGAGGAGGTTCCGTGGAATCTCTACTCAGACAATGGGATGGTGAAAGCGCCATCATCCGCTTTGATCGGGCCACTGGCGCCTGGATCATTATTGCCATCCATTCAACCCGTCTCGGCGCAGCGACAGGCGGGACGCGGATGAAATCCTATCCTGACCTGCAGGCAGCCTTGAGCGATGCGCTCAAGCTCGCCGCCAGCATGACATACAAGTTCGCCGTGGCCAATTTCCCGCGCGGTGGTGGAAAGGCCGTCATCGCTCTCCCGCCCGGATTCGATCAGCGTGCGCGACCCGATCTGCTGCGGCGCTACGGAACGTTGATCCACGGGCTCGGCGGGCTGTTTCACACTGGGGTCGATGTGGGCACCTCCCCTTCGGACATGGACGTCATTGCCGAGACCGGGGCACCGTACGTGGCCTGCCGGACACCTGAAAAAGGGGGCGCTGGCGGTTCGGGAAAGGCAACCGCGTTAGGAGTATTGAGCGGCATGCAGGCCGTGTGTGAATATCTCTTCGGCGATGAATCGCTTGCGGGCAAGCGCGTGCTCGTGCAAGGGGCAGGAAGCGTCGGAGGGCCCTTGATCGATTTGTTGAGGGAGACGGGAGCCGAAGTCTTGTTTGGTGATGTAGATCAGGCCACCATCAGGCATTTCCGGGACGAACTCGGGTTAGCGTTTGTACCGCCCGAGGCCGTCTACGAAACTCCCTGCGACATATTTGCCCCGTGTGCGCTGGGTGGCATCCTGAACCAGAACACGATTCCGCGTCTGCAATGCCTCGCCGTGGCAGGTGCAGCCAACAATCAGCTCGCTGAGCCGGATGATGCAGATAGGCTGCGGGAGAGAAACATCTTGTACGCACCGGATTATGTGATCAACTTCGGTGGCGCAATTGCGATCACGGGAATCGAGGAAATGGGCTGGTCCAGGGTTGAGGCCGAAGAGAAAGTCAAGTCGGTCAGGAAGACATTGCTCCGCATCTTTGAAGAGGCGGCGGCTGAAGGGATCACCACCGAAACGACGGCCCGTCGCATGGCCGAATCGCGGCTGTCCGGCGCCACAATTTGAACGCCCTATGGAGGAGGTTTTTCACCTCAATCGGGCGAAAGGTTGAAGTTAGGCCTCAACTGGAATTTCTCAATTCCGGTTGAAAGAGAATGTATTAAGATATTGGAATTATTACACAATCGTGAGCAGATCTCCCACTGAATGCAGTACCGCATCTGGGGCTTCTGTTTTGAGGCGATTCAGATCCGAAGTTCCGGTCAAAACCCCAACAGTCCATGTTCCTGCGGCTTTTCCAGCCTGAATGTCGACAGCCGAATCCCCAACGTAGATGGTTTCACGGGGCTCAACATTCAAGATTTTCATGCATTTGAGAAGAGGGGCAGGGGAAGGTTTCAGCTGGGGTACCTCGGTTCTCCCCAGTACGCAATTGAGATAGGAATAGAGATTCTTTGCTTTCAGGAAAGGGACCACTACCTCGGTCATTGATGAGGTCACAATGGCAAGGGAAAATCCTCTCCCTTTCAGTTCGTCGAAGAGGTGAATTACCCCATCAATCAGCTCCACTTTCCCCCTCGAGAAAGTCTCCTTAAATGCATTTATGGCTAGGAGATTGAACTGTTCAACGATCTTTCTCCGATTTTCCAGGTCGGGGGGGAAGATGATGTCGGAGAGTTTTTTTCCATGACTGAGTGTCTCGAAAAGGAGCTCTCTTGAGGAAGTTAACTCCATACCGAGGCATTCCATGACATCTTTCAGGATGGCATGGTACACATCGATGGAATCGATGAGGGTCCCATCCATATCAAAGATGATGGCCGTGATGGAGGGGAAAGGTCTTTTCTGAAAGATTGGCATGGTTCAGAATCTTACCCGGAAAAAATTTGAGGTCAAGGCTTTCTTCGATAAATGTAATCCATCGAGAGACCTAAATGCAACAAAACTGGTTCCTATCTATCAGACTGTATGAGTAAATTCATGATCTTGTTTCTTGTAGGAAGCGAGTCTTGGGCCCCTTTTCTCGTCACAGCCAGTGCACCGGCAGCGCTACCGAAGCGGATAGCCTCCTGTAGGGGTCGGCCCTCGGCTACCACACAGGCCAGAGCCCCATTGAAGGCATCCCCTGCG
>JBGVTJ010000122.1:0-5250 GCA_041862515.1 Thermodesulfobacteriota bacterium
GTTTCATGCATCACGTGTTTGATGCATATGGATAGGGTGCAGACGGAATTGAGCAAGGGCAACGGGGGGTATTCAATACCCGTTTTTGATTATGCTCAGATCCTGGCACTTTGTATGGGCTTTGAGCCTAAAGAAGTGGCAAGTATCTCTTTCGTTCCAAGGGATAAAATTGTCGAAAGGTTCAAATAGTCTTTTATCCGTCCATCAAAACTATTATCGAGCGAGAATGAGAGAGCGTTGAATACCGGTAAAAAAGGGGTTCCTATGAGCAAACCTAAAGATAGAGTGCTTCTATTGGGTTCGGAGGGGATTGGCCGTGGAGATGACGAGCTCGGGTTTGAGATCCTCGTAACCATGTTGGAAGCCCTTCCTAAACGCGATGACGGACCCACAGCAATCATCTGCTGGAATACGGCCGTCAAGCTGTTAGCCGAAGGCTCCCCCTTGCTCCCCCACTTTAAGCGTCTTGAGGAAGGAGGGGTAAGAATCTTGGCGGGACAGTTGTGTGTAAGGGAGTTGGAGCTTACGGGTAAGATCGCGGTGGGCAAGCCAGCAACCATGGGTGAGATCCTCGATCTCATCCTGCACAACGACGTCATTAACGTCTGATCACGCAAAGTTACCCGTGCCAATATAGTCCGGATTTAGATATAACGGGCTGTGTTATGACACTGAAAAACCTCCTGCTACAAAAAAAGGCTTCGATTTTAGAAAGGTGGTTCGATCTGATACTGGAGACGTATCCCGCGGGGACTTCGAAGGCTCTAAAAAGGGAAAAGGACCGGTTTGTGAATCCGGTTGGACATACGATATCTCGGGAAATAACGACTCTCTATGACGGACTCATGCAGGGAATGAGTACTGACCACCTGTCATCTTCTCTCAACAATATAATCAAAATTAGATCGGTTCAGGACTTTCCTCCCTCTCAGGCTATCGGTTTTATCTTCCTCTTCAAAAGGGCAATACGGGAAGTATTGGAAAGACGGATTCAGGAAAAGCAGGTTCTAGGGGAGTGGCTTGAATTTCAGTCCAGGATAGATCAACTGGCCCTTCTCGCCTTCGATATCTATATGGAATGCCGGGAGAAGATCTGTGAAATCAGGGTCAATGAAGCCAAGGCCGACAGGGAGATGGCATTTAGGCTGCTCGAAAGAATGAATGTCATGAAAGGGGAGCCTGAAGAAGGAGGTGATGTGAATTTATAAGATGGGCGCGTTATATGCACTTCTGGCAATCGTTATTCTCCTCGTGTTCGTGTCCCTCGGAGTGGGAGAGCTCGGCTGGTATTCCCTCTTCGGGGTCATCATTCCCTATGTGGCCGTTGCCACATTCATCGCTGGATTTATTTACCGGGTCTTGCAATGGGCGAGTTCCCCCGTCCCATTCCGCATCCCCACAATCTGTGGGCAGCAAAAATCCCTTCCCTGGATCAAGCCGAATAACGTCGGAAGCCCATATAATACTGCCGGAGTCATAGCGAGGATGGCCCTTGAAGTGCTCCTCTTCCGCTCCCTTTTCTGGAACGAAAGGGTTGAGATGAAGAGGGCCCACGAGCTCTTATACAAGAGAAACCTCTATCTCTGGCTAGGGGGGCTGGCCTTTCATTGGTCGCTCTTCATTATCCTCTTCAGGCACATGAGGTTCTTTATCGAGCCCGTTCCTTCCGCTGTGCTCTTCGTCCAGACTCTGGATGGGATTTTCCAATCCATCGTGCCGGTGCTTTACATCAGCGATTTGGTCATTGTGATCGCCTTGACCTACCTCTTTCTGAGAAGGCTGATTTATCCCCAGATTCGCTACATTTCCCTTCCCTCCGATTACTTCGCGGTTCTCCTGCTCATAAGCGTCATCATTTCCGGTCTTCTGATGCGACTTATCTTCAAGGCAGACCTGGTGAAGGCGAAGGAATGGGTCATGGGAATGCTCAGCTTTCATCCCACCGTCCCGGAGGGAATCGGCTTGCTTTTTTACATCCATCTCTTTCTCGTCTCCATGCTGATAGCGTACTTCCCCTTTAGCAAGTTAATGCATATGGCGGGGACCCTTCTCAGCCCCACACAAAACCTGAGGAATACCAGCCGCATGGAAAGGCACATCAATCCCTGGGACGGCCCTGTCAAGGTTCATACCTATGAAGAGTGGGAGGACGAATTCAGGGGCGCGATAAAAGAGGCCGGATTACCCTTGGAGAAGGAATGAAAATGTCAGAAGCAGAATCGAAACCAGAGGAACGTTATCGGATAGACTATACGCTACCCGAAAAGAGCTGGATGGAGCCGTCCGTTGAGTTCAGGAAGGGTAGATATTGCTATCCGGCAGTGCCAAAACATCAAAAATATCTCGGGCTCCCTAACCCGAGGGAATGGCACCCCTATGAGAAGGACTGGAAACTGCCGGAAAACTGGAAGGAGATCATATTGGAGGGCATGAGGGATCGCTCGCGTCGTTTCCGTTCCTTTCGGCTCTTCTTGGATATTTGCGTCAGATGCGGCGCCTGTGCGGACAAATGCCACTTCTTCATCGGCTCCGGGGACCCCAAGAATATGCCAGTGCTCAGAACGGAGCTTCTGAGGTCGGTTTACAGGAAATATTTCACACTGGCAGGAAAGGTCCTCGGGAAGCTTGCGGGCGCGCGAGAACTGACTGAGGATGTTCTGAAGGAGTGGTTTTACTACTTCTACCAGTGCACCGAATGCCGCCGCTGCTCCGTCTTCTGCCCTTACGGTATCGACACGTGTGAAATAACGATGATGGCGAGGGAGCTGCTCAATCTCGTGGGTTGCAGCATTAACTGGATCGTTGAACCCGCATCCAATTGTTTCAGGACGGGAAACCACCTCGGGGTTCCTCCCCACGCCTTCAAGTCGACCATGGAGTTTGCCCTTGACGAGGTAGAGGAGATCACCGGTATTAGGGTTGAGGCACCCATACATAAGAAGGGCGCGGAGGTGCTCTTCATTGCTCCATCCGCCGATTACTTCGCCAGCCCTCACTGGTATACATTTTTGGGTTATCTGATCCTTTTTCACGAGATCGGCCTCGACTATACGTGGAGCGCCTATGCCTCTGAGGGCGGGAACTTCGGCCTCTTCCATTCCGCGGAGTTAGCCAAGAGGCTGAACGCCAAGATATATGCCGAAGCCGAGAGGCTGAAGGTGAAATGGATCCTCGGGGGAGAGTGCGGTCACATGTGGAGGGTCCTCCATCAATATATGGACACCTTTAATGGCCCCCCCGATTTCTTGGAGGAGCCTGTATCGCCCATGACGGGCACGCGTTTCGAAAATGCGAAATCCACGAAGATGGTGCATATCTGCGAGTTCACCGCTGACCTGATCAAGAACGATAAGCTGAAACTAGATCCAAGCCGAAATGATCACTGGAAGGTAACCTTCCACGACTCCTGTAATCCCTCCAGGAGCATGGGGCTCATTGAGGAGCCTCGATACATCCTCGATCAGGTGTGTAACCACTTCTACGAGATGCCGGATAATACGATAAAGGAGCGGACTTTCTGCTGTGGAAGCGGGGCCGGTTTAGGTGCGGATGAAAACATGGAAATGCGGCTAAGGGGGGGGTTCCCAAGGGCAAACGCCGTAAAGTATGTCCACGAGGAATTCGGGGTGAACCTCCTGTCATGTATTTGTGCCATTGATAAGGCTTCCTTTCCACCCCTTTTCGAGTATTGGGTTCCTGGAGTCGAGGTCGCTGGAGTTCATGAGCTGGTGGGGAATGCGTTAGTGATGAAGGGGGAGAAGGAGAGGACGACCGATCTTCGTGGGGAATCAACCGAAGGGGAGGACGCGAAAGAAGATGTATGACTCGGGTAAGATCGTCACCGGGCTGGTTATTTTCGGTGGTTTAGTCACTTTTCCGATCTGGTACAATGCGCTGACGGGGAAAACCGGCTACGTGCCAAAGCCGAAAATCGTTACAGAGGAAAAGCAGTGCATTGAGCCAAAGGAGTATATTAGAACGAGACACAAGGACTTGTTAAAGGACTGGAGGGAATCAGTAGTTCGGAACGGCATTCGGACTTACGTAGCCAGCAATAGGAAAGAGTATACCATGAGTCTCACCCGGACGTGCATGAAGTGTCACTCGAATAAACTCGAGGAGTTTTGCCTCCAATGTCACAACTACATGGCGGTGACGGCTAAATGCTGGGATTGCCACGCGTATCCGAAGGGGATTAACCTATGGGAATCGACAGAAGAGGGCTCTTAAAGGCAGCTGGGCTCAGCCTGCTGGGGCTTGTAACCGGGCCAGCGTGGTATTTCGTCTCGAGGGCTAAATTGCCCGAGCCGTCGCCGACCCCAAAGACCCTCATTGGGAAGAAGTGGGGCATGGTGATCGAGCCGAAAAAGTGCTGGGGTAGAGATGGATGTACGGACTGCATCGATGTTTGTCACCGTGTCCACAACGTGCCTGATTTAGGTAATCTAAAGGATGAGATCAAGTGGATCTGGACGGTTCCGTACGGAAGGGCATTCCCGGAACACGAACATGAATTCACCGAGGAGAGGTTGAAAGACAAACCCGTCACCGTCCTTTGCAACCAGTGCGACAATCCCCCTTGCATAAAATACTGTCCCACCAGAGCCACGTGGCGAAGGGAAGACGGAATCGTCATGATGGATTTTCATCGGTGTATTGGATGCAGATACTGCATGGCCGGATGTCCCTACGGATCGAGAAGCTTCAATTGGAAAGACCCCCGGCCATTTATCAAGAAGATCAATTTCGAGTTTCCAACAAGGACGAAAGGGGTTGTAGAGAAGTGCAATTTCTGTCAGGAAAGGCTGGTCCAGGGTCTTCTGCCAGCATGTGTGGAGGCGTGCAGGGAAAAGGCAATGATGTTTGGCGACCTGAACGATCCCGATTCGGAAATCAGACAAGCCCTTAAGTCGCACCATATAATTCAACGGCTGCCTGAACTCGGTACAAAGCCCAAAGTCTTTTATATCGTATGAGGCGGATGATCTACTACCCAGCTTTCCTGAACATCCACGGTAAAAGGTGCGCAGTGATTGGGGGCGGGGTGGTCGCCCTTCGGAAGGTAAAGATGCTCTTAGACTGCGGCGGAAATGTCACTGTCGTCAGTCCAACCCTGAGCCCGGACTTAGAACGGTTAGCCGAGACCGGGGCAGTCAGCTTGATTCGCCGAGACTATAAACCGGGAGACCTCAAGGATGCCGTTATTGCCATAGCGGCAACTGATGTCAGGGAGACCAATCAAAGGGTCGC
>JBGVTJ010000123.1:0-21250 GCA_041862515.1 Thermodesulfobacteriota bacterium
GGGGGGAATCGTCTTACACACCGGGGTCCACAGCTTCGATCTCCTCCGTTTTCTTACCGGAGAGGAGGTAGATAAGGTGTCGTGTAGGATCAATAGGGTCGTTACGAGGAATACGGAGGATAACTTCTCCGCTATCATCACCTTCAAAAAGAGTCATACCATCGCCTCGGTTACTGGCTCGAGGGCGACGAAGGGGCGCAATGGTTTGATCGAGGTGGCCGGGGAAAATGGGCAACTCATTGCGGATCATGTCCACAACTATCTCCATGAGGTGAGGGGGATGGAGTGGAGGCCTATCGAGTTGGGTGACCCCGTCCCCACTGTTTACGAAGTACTGAAGGCCTTTCATGATAGCCTTTGCCGGGAGGTTCCCTTCCCCGTGACCATTGAGGATGGGGTGATAGCGGTGGCTATAGCCGAGGCATGCTACCGATCGGCTGAGACGGGGACATGGGAGAACGTCGGCTATCCTTAATCCCGACCATGCCTTATCGGAAAAAGGAGGGATGAATATGCCCATATCCGATTTAATCCAAAAGGCGAAAGCATTTCGTCAATCCTACAAGGCTCAGGCCGAAAGAGATCCAGCGGGGATGATCAGTCAGGAGGCTGCCGATGTCTTCAACAAGCTCTTGGATGAATCGAAGAAGAGGTGTCCCAAGAGCCAGTTCATCGAAAAGATGCACCCCGTCACCCCGGGGCGAACCCAGTTAGCGGGACTTTTGGCCAAGGTGGGTGTCCTTGAAGATTCCCTGAAGGCTGAAAAACCCACGTAAGTACCCAGCCCATCCAGTTGTAGGGCAAAAGCGAAAGCGCTCTTGGAGCTCAATGATTAGGAGATGTAAACCCGCCGACATGGAGTCAATTTATCGTGTCATCAACGATGGGGCCTTGGCGTACAAGGGCGTCATCCCATGGGATTGTTGGCACGAACCTTACATGTCCACGGCCGAGCTGATGAGGGAGATGAAGAAGATGAGCTTTTTCGGATGGGAAGAGGAGGGGAGGCTTTTGGGTGTCATGGGCTTTCAACTGGTGGCAGACGTCACCCTCATCCGGCATGCTTATGTTTTGCGGGACCGACAGAGGCGGGGCATTGGAAGTTCTCTCCTCAGTTACGTGAAAGGCTTGTCAAAAACCCGGCTTATGGTGGGAACCTGGGCCGACGCCATCTGGGCCATTCAATTTTATGAGAAACACGAGTTTCATCTTTTGGACAACAAGGACGAGCTATTGCGGAGATATTGGAATATTCCCCAGAGACAGATCGAGACCTCCGTTGTCTTGGGCCTTGAATCCCATTGAGGAAGGGGCCTGGGAACCGATGTGGAGTGATACCAGTACCACCAGATTTTCACGAAGTTCTAGCCCCTCGATTTTAAAATCCCTGCAATGAGGCGGGCAGTTTATTTAACCATAGGCATTTTCCTCCTCTGCACGTCAGCGCCGTTGAATCAGCTGAAGCGGTGAACGGATAACCCTACATTACTCTATCTCCCTTCCACTGGAGGAACAGGGCCGTCAATGTCTTGCTTGTCAGTCCCAATTCTTCGAGGGCCACCTGGGCAACTACCGAGGTAACTAGGGAAAAACCTTGCAATGAAGGTTTATTCTGCTATAGTAACTAAAAGGATGTCGAGTTTTGATCAGCTATTAATCTACCGTAAGGGAGTTGGGAAAATGAAAAGACTCGTTCTTTTCATCCTGGTTTTGCTGGTACTTATCATCCCAACGAAGGAGATACATGCCCAGCGGGTCGTGGTTTTATCGGATACTTTGAATGTGAGGTCCGGTCCCGGGATGAAGTTCGAGGTCATCGATAAATTGGAAAAGGGTGACTCTTACTTCATTGATAAGATCGACGGCGATTGGGTGCAGTTGGCGTGGCCCGTTGAGGCCTGGGTTTATAAAGGGCTTGTCAGGATCGAGGAGAGCCGCGCAAGTTTCGAACAGCTTCAAATCGATTTTCAGAATTGGCTCCTTGATAAGTACTACCGGGTACGGTCCATTGAGTTTAAGAGCGAATGGCAAATCTGGTTGAAACTGAGAGAGTATCCCTCGAGGAAAACATTACAGGACATGACTAAGGAGATCGCGCTGGAATACAAGAAGCAGACCGGTTATTCAAAGCGGCCGGTGGTGGTCACCATCTTCTGGAAAGGCAGGCCATACGTAACGGGCAAATATTAACCGCTAGCCCTCGTGCATTGAATCGTTACCACCAGGGTAGAGAGAGCTTCCCCCCAAATACCTCTCCAAGAGCTTCAGCTTCATGGTATTAATCATTCCCGGAAGTCCCCTTTCCCTCTGTAAAACCCGTATTCCACAGATGATACAGACCGAAAGGGGGTCCATCTTCTCCATCCCCTTGGTCTCCCTCATGGTCGGATTTCCCAGGAGTTTTATCCTCTGTTCCGCGATGAATCGACCTAAATCCCTCAAGGACTCATATTCCATGCTCCGTCCTGGATAGCCCGGTCCTTTGAAGACTCTTCTTATCCCAATGCTTAATGCCTTGGACCACGATATTAACCTCACATCTTGTATCTGTCCTCGAAGGACTTCAAGGATATCGGTGTGTTCGATATTCCAATGGGTAATTTCGTCCATCCTTTCATCATAGGTCTTAGCCCCGCCTTCCCCTCCTTGAGGCCCAGGGTTTTTTCCAGCTCTCCTCAGGGGTCTTCGTCGCCTGAAAAATATCATAGGGAACGCCAATTTTTTTTGAAAATTCCCGTGTTGCAGGATAACAAATAATGCAGCGTGCGTCCGCAAAGGTCCGAACTTTGTTTGGCCGTTGACTCCTTTTCCCCCTTCTGACGACAGCGATCTGGGCGGCGCCGAGTAGTTACGACGAATGCTTTAATGACAGGTTACCTGACACTTCCGGTTGTTACAATTCGCCCAGAATCCCGGCCTCCGATCCACCGACATAATTGGTTCGCCGGTTCATTTTAGACGGTATGGTACAGAGGGGAAATCTCAATCATCCTCAGAACCTCTATTCAACGTCTTAACATCCTTTGGTGTCAAAAGCCTTGATGGATCTCGAGCACCTATCAGTTTATCCTCAAACCGATCAAGCGACTTGCTAGCATCATCATACTTCTTTCGTGTTCGTTCAATATGCCCGCCAAGGGTGCTATACTCGTCCTTGAAACGATCAAAGTCCCCCCGTATTCGTGCCAGATATTGCATTATTTCTTGGGCTCTCTTTTCAATGTGCAGGCCTTTCAAACCAAGTGCAATAGCTTGAAGATAGGCGTAGAACGAGTTGGGGGAGACTGGAATCACGCGCTTCTCAAGCGCATAGCTGAGCAAACTCTTCTCTTCGCCTAGACCTTCATCTTTGATAATGGTTTCATAATATACGTTCTCAGCTGGGATATACATTAATGCAAAATCGAACGTCCCCTCGTCAGGCAGAACATATTTCTGAGCGATGTTGTCAATGTGGCCCTTAACAGCGCGTGTGAATTCCCGTTTATGCTTCTTTTGACCCCCTTCCTCCGGTGATGCAATCATTCGCTGAAAGCTTTCTAGGGGAAACTTTGCATCGACAGGGACCATTCCAACTTTGAGGATTATTACGGCATCGACACGATCGCCACTGCTGAAGGAATATTGAAGTTTATAATGCTCCGGGGATAGAATTTGCGAAAGTAAATCTCCCAGAAGAAGTTCTCCCATTCCTCCACGAAATTTTGGTGCTCGCAAGATATCACTAAGGCTAGCAATATTTTTACCAACCTCCTCCATATGTCGGCTCGCCTCAGTTAGTCGACCGAGTGAAGATTGAATTTGACCGAATGATTCAGTTGTTTGACCTTGGAGCGTTTTCGTTTCAATCAGCTGAGCATTTATTGCGTCAATCTTGGTATTTGTTTGGCGGTAAATCCAAAAGATCAAAACGAAGATCACTACTAGGCATAAGACTATAACGATTTCCATATAAAGCCCCCTTCTTCAAATGCTCAAATAGGCCAGGTTAAGGCCCGAGATCAGCTGCCTGGAAAGTGGGCAGCGATTTCCAGGTCAGCTGCACTGGATGGTTATGTGGTTCGAGGAAACTCCTGCGAAATCCGGACAGAAAAGGTAGCCTGTCCCTCTTTTTTCTCTTTTTCTTTTCCCCTTTTTCTTGCCCCGCAGAGGTAATTTCCCATAACGTTCTTAATCTAAGAGAAAAGATGGCTTCCACACCGTCCATTGCCTTTTAAGCTATCATAAACCGATTTCCCTTCTTTATAATGAAACCCTCTTTTTGCAACTGGATGAGGTTTCGTTTTACTCTTTTGGGGTTCATCTCAAGCCTTTGGACTATTTGACGTTCGGAAATATCCGATTCCATAATGAGCGCTTTGAGAATCATTCCCCGAATTTGTCTGTTGGAATCTTCAAATGGACTCTGTTTTTGGTAGTGAGCGCTTCTCCTGTTTGGGTTTTGACTCTCTTTTTTTACCATCACTCCATAATCCATCAGGGCAAAGTACCATTTACGAGGATTGGAAGTATCGAGGGTCTTCTCCACCAGGGGGAGAATTTCGGTGTCGTTGATACTATTTCCGTTCTGAAAAAAGTGGTGGATAAAGACTCTCCGTATGTTCGTTTCGATAAACACTACGGGTTGATTGAAGGCGAAGGCGCAAATTGCAGAGGCGGTGGCCCTGCCAATTCCCGGAAGGTTCATTAAGGCTTTGGGCGACGATGGAAGATTACCGTGGAACCTCGTCATTACCGTTTGGGCAATTCTCTTTAATGCTATTGTCCGTCGATTGTATCCCAGCCCCTGCCAAACCCTGAGGATTTCACCGAGTGGTGCTTCAGCCAGCGAGGACAAATCTGGAAAGCAATTGATAAACAGTTCATATTTTCCAACAACCCTCTCCGTTTGAGTTTGTTGAAGCATGATTTCTGAGACGAGAATATGATACGGGTTGTGAGTCATTCGCCAAGGAAAGATGCGACCATGCTCTTGATAATAATGGTAGATCAATTTTTGAAACGCCCGAACGACATCGGGCGTTAACTCCTTTGTTCCTCTCGAAGGTTCACGATCCATAACGAGATCGTCCCCACGTTGTGAACGTATAGTAAACTCCCTTTGCACACATGGCACCCTAACGACCTCTAATCCGAGCGGGAACCCCATGGGACCAAGTGGCGGAATCTTCATTTCATTGTATCGGATGCACCGGGCAAAAGAAAGAGGGGTCAACTCTATCGGGGAGATTTGGAGGGAATAACGAAGGATTATATCTCCAGGAGATATTTGGGATTATCTCGGACCATATGGAGAATCTCTTCCTCTGTTATCTCCTCCTCGTTAAATAATCGCTATAACCCAACAATCACTCGGGGGCAGGGGACACTGGTCTGTCCTCATTCCGAGGGTAAGACACAATATTGAGCTTCCACTTCCTTGATATATCGGACCATGGCCCCCAATGGTTGAGAAACCCGTGGCATGGACGGAATATAAATTGGAGTCTGGGAATAATCAAATAGAAAAGTGCGCCCCCATTCTTCTTCGTGTTTCCTCAGCTCCCTCCGCCAATCCTCGGCAACCACTTTCCGGTTCTTTTCTTATACCTCGTATAGCCCTCTCCAAACCTTTTATCCAGCAACTTCTCCTCATAGCTCGCGATGTAGTTGTAGAAAACGAATATCACCACCAACAGCCCGAGGGAGAAAAGCGAAACCGTGGAAACCGAAAGGCCGAGGTAGAACAAGATGCTTCCTAAATACAAGGGGTGCCTCACATACCGGAAGGCACCGGTTGATACCACCGCGCTGGGACACCGCTCATGACTGACTACAACATGACCGAATAGGAAAAGATAAGCCGCAGTGATAAGTGTAAGGCCCAAGATGGGCAAGCGAATATAAAAGGGCACATAATCGGACAGAAATGTCGATTTTTGGAAGAAGAACGAATCCGACAACCAGACGATTAGAAACAAACCGAGCAGTACCAACTGCCCAGTGTCGCCGAAAGGGTGTTCGCCGTTTTTTTCCTTCATTTTTGCCCGAGTCACCGAGTCCTTTTTCTTAGACGTATTCAATTCCTCAAGCAAGTCGTCTGACGGCTACGAGCTGAGCGGCCCTGAGCAACTGGAGCGAGTCGACCCATCGACTCTGAGCAACGTCGATGGGCTCAGGGTCGATGCTGAGGAAAATCGAAGCGTCGAAGGGTCCGCTTCAGCCGGATGTTAGCCGCCGTTACGAAGACCAAACTGTCTTAAGTTGGAGTTTCGATAACTTGATAGTGCGCGGAACGACTGTCAAATCTTGACAAGAGCTGACTCGCCTTGGGAGGTACAACAGCAACTTCATAATCTTCGCCCGCAAATGTTCGCACGGCATCTAGCGAATCAAACCACATTATCGTCACGAACTCTACGCCATCATCGACATCGCGACGAAGCAGGTGTATGCCGCGGTAACCCCGGATTGATTGCTTCCCGATGCCAGGAAATATCTCAGTGCGTAGTAACTCTTCATAGGCATCCGCGTTTTCGCGACTCGTCCAACCATGCCATACTCGACTGATCATTCGTGAACCTCCTATAACGGTTAACGCGGAACTGAGGGGTGGAAAATGCGCCAGCATTTTCACGTCCCTCTCCAGTGACCTGTTATGCTTCCTTTAACACTTTGAGAGAGACGTCCTCGACTATGTCCTTCACCTTTTTTCTGTAAGCGAGCATATGAGCCGCTTCAAGATGGTCACGGAGAGCCTCCAGGCTCGCCCATTTCTCGATAATTGTGACCACATTTTCGTCCAAACTCTGTGGTGGCAAGTCGGCGTCGATATCTACAGCTGGGAAATACTCGATACATCCCCTCTCTTCTCTAACGCTCGGGACATTTGACTTAAATATTTCAAGAAACTCGGAAACCCTTCCTGCCTTCACACGTATCGATGCAATTACATTAATCATATTCATTCTCCTTCTGTTTTAAGAAGCATAACGATCGGGATCAGTTACCTGGAAACGACGGCAGTCCCATAAAAAGGGAACGCTTGTCTATTTTTTACGTTTGATCTCTCTTCCTCGACCTTCCCTTTGGCTTGATTACCTCTTGTATTGCATACTTTCTCTTGGGCTCCCCCGTGAAAGCTTCACCCCCATAAATCACTCTCCGATCCGGTTCTCCCCTCATCGTTTCCCTAGTGCGCACCATCCCCCCACAAATCCTCTGTATTTCCTCCTCCGCCCTGCCTTATCCTCCTAATAAATCGGATGGTCATCTACCAATGGATCCCCTCTCCCATAAGCATACGCATTATAGCTGCTCAATCGATAATCTCCGGGGGCCTTAATAATCCCGCCCTCACAGGATTCAATTCAACATAACTCCCACAGGCAAGGAGGTATTGATCCTTCGATATTAAGATACTCTTATATCTGTTCTGCCAGAAATGGCCAGTATGATCATATCTGTTTCTATACTGTTGAGCAAAGGAGATGTTTGTCCCTTTCATGGTCTCAGCCAAACTCCCCCCCTTTTCAATCGTCTCAAGAACCAGATGAACATGGTTTTTCATCAGGAGGTAATGATAGAGCTTGAGTTGGTATCTCCCTTTGTATCTCTTCAGTATCTCAATATACCTCTGGTGGTCGGTTTCGTCCCTGAAATCATCGACGATCATTTCCCCTGGTTAGAATGTGAAACACATGGTTGCGTGGGCCTATTCTGGCCGTTCTTGGCATGTCCCATCACTATCAAGACTTATCTTCCATGTCAAGGAGCTAGAACACCCGTCCCCTTTTTTTTGTTTTCCGTTTCAAGATTCTCATTGGTTTGGTTAAAAAGTTTCTTACGAGTTCGAGCTGAGCGGCCCGGGATCGGATCACTCGAAGGTAAAAGCCCGTGCATCCTCGGTGCGTTCCAGGGAGGGGTTAGGTGGCTTCCATAATTTTCTTATACTCACATAATTGATCTAGTGATACATTGCCTCCACAAAGAACTAAAGCGACATGGCTGTTCTCACTGAACTGTTTCGCCAACTTTCTCGCGGCAGCCAACGTACAAGAGGCAGCAAGCTCAGTCAGGATTTTTGTCCTCTCAAGAATAAATCTTTGCGCCTCGATTGCTTCCTTATCAGAGACGATGGTGTGATCCTCCACCATCTCCAGTTCAACTTCCAGGGCATCCTCTGCAACGTATGGTGCACCAAGGGTCTTCGCAAGGGATTTCGGCTCAATCTGAACAACTTTCCCTGCTTTGAGAGCTTTTCCCATGGTTTCGGAACCTTGAGTCTCCACCGTCCATACCCTTAGTTGGTGCTTCAATCCCTTTACAGCAATCGTAATCCCGGTCATGAGGCCGCCACCGCCTATGCTAACTATGAGGTCTGTGAGATCAGGCAAATCTTCTACCAATTCAAGGCCGATGGTCCCATAGCCTTCCATAACGTGTGGATCATCGTACGGGTGAAAATACGCCCATCCTTTCTGCCTGTATCGCTCTGCTTTTGCAAAACAGGCCGCAATATCTGGAAGAAGTTCAACCTCTGCTCCATATGATTTTGTTGCATCAAGATAGTTCTTCGGTGTGTATTCGGGCATCAGAATACGAGAGCGAACCCCAAGAACATTTCCCGCATACGCCACTCCCTGAGCAAAATTGCCGCCACTAATGGCAATAACCCCGTCGCTCCTGAGATGAGCATTCATTCTAAGCATTTTATTGAATGCCCTTCTGGGCTTAAATGATCCAGTCTTCTGGAATAACTCCATCTTCAAATAGACGTTAGTGCCAATAAGGTCACTTATCGATTGATTTCGTTCGATTGGAGTTCGTTTTACAAATGGAGCAATACGTTCGCGCGCCGCCTTCACATCATCCAGAGTAATCATGCCTCCCTCACCGCTGGAATATTTCGACAGATTTTATCCTAAATACATGCGGAATAGAAATCAAGAAATAAGATATAAACACAAGAAATAGAATGAAAGAAGCCATTCAAATCTTGCTTATACGATAAATTTTCCGTATGACCCAATAACAAAGGTAAACCTTCCATTCGCTCCCAGATCTATGGCTCGTAATCGATGCCGAAAAGCTATACCCGGATACCATTTTACACAAAAGCCAAATGTTTAAATTTATTCAATAAACTCTCATCCAAAGAATTTTCCTATTTCGACATGCATGATATATGTGGAATGGGGAAAAGTTAAATGGAGTTTTGGCATATAAAGGGTAAAGGGAGGTTACTGAGGTGTTAAATCTTTGCCCTGATTTTTGAAGAGGCTCGTTGTTCCGAAGAATCTCTTTACCTCGACGTCGAACAATACTCGCCGTTGAACTCAGATTTTCCCCATTCGGTTATTGGCTTAAGTCCCTAGCGTTTTCAGGGGTTCGTTGATAAGGGGCTGTTGCCGAAATCCCTGGAGCGAACAGTAAAGAATTTTTGGCAACCATTCTTAGGGAAGCGAAACGGCCGCAAATCCAATGTCTGAGCCTGAAAGGCGAGTTTTGGGTTTGCAGTGAAGCGAACTCTGGAATGGTCAAAAATTCTTTTCAGAGAGTGGAATGGTATTTGGGCAACAGCCTGTCAGGATTTCAAAATTGGAGATGAAATCCGGCATAAGCTACCTTCACCAATTCCCTTGATTTGAATTTGAACCGATCAGAGCAAGGGGTTTGCAGAGAATCTCAACGGAGAACACCCTTGTCCATGAGCGCGGTTTTCTGGACGAGGGGGGTAGGGGGTGACAGGTTAAAAATACTGCCGAGAAAAATCAGGAAGACTTGGATTTCTACGGAATAAGGACGAATTTGGCCGCACGGGCTTCGCCGCGAGCTAACTCCTCGAAAGTTTTCGGCCCTTTCTCCAGGGGTATTTCCTCAACCCATCCGGCTCTATTGATCTTCTCGCGCGCAAGGAGATCCATGGCTTGCAAGAATTCCCAGGTGGAGTATGCGTAGGTTCCTACTACGCGGAGCTCCTTGTTGACCACATCAATACAGTTAAAGGTCGTCATGGCCTCATCTGCTCCGAGGCCAACAAGTACAACTGTTCCACCCTGCTTGAGGGAGGCCAGGGCCTGTTGGCGCGTTACGGAAAGGCCAGCGGCCTCAACGGCCAAATCGATGCCCCTTCCCTTGGTGATTTCACAAATCTTTTGAACAGGGTCGTCTTCCTTGGCGTGAATCACTGCGGACGCGCCCAATGCCCTCGCGCTTTCCAACCGAGAGGGATTGATGTCCGATATGATGGTATCAGCACCAAAGGTTCTTGCCACTTGGAGGGCTAAGAGTCCTTGCGCCCCTGCCCCGAAGATGGCGACCCACTTGAGCAGTCCCCTCTGGTTTTGGTGGAAAAGGCGGACTGAAACGGCCAGGGGTTCCACAATGGTTGCCCCGACGTAATCGAGACTTTCGGGAAGGACGTAAACAGCCTTTCGGGGAACGGCAACGTACTCGGCAAAACCTCCGGGCCGATGAACCCCGATTAGCTTTCTGGAAGGACACAGATTGTCACGCCCCTGGAGACATTCCTCGCACTCTCCACAAGACAGGTAGGGCTCAACGACCACCCGCTTTCCGTTGAGAGGATCGTCCTCACCAGCTCCCGACTGTTTTACGTCTCCTGCGAATTCATGGCCCATTATCAAGGGCGGGACCCTTTTGTCGCTCTTGCCCAGGAAACCCTCCACCTCGGAGCCGCAAATTCCGGCAGCCCTCACCCTGATAAGTACTTCGTCCTCTTGAGGCACGGGTTTCTCCGTCTCTTGAAGGCCTATTTTGCTGGAGGCTACCCAAACCAATGCCTTCATTTTTCCCTTTATAAAAGCCGTCTCCATCGTCGATAATCCTTTCTTTTCTGCTCGAATGAGCGGTTATTGGCGAGAGGGCGGTATATCTCGGTTTTCAAATTACCAAATATTTAAGAGATCTCTGAAAATGGAGCTCTGAGCGCAAATTAAGATTTATTCTTAGTGAAGCGAAACGGCCGCAAATCCAATGTCTGAGGCCGGAGGGCGAGTTTTGGATTTGCAGTGAAGCGAACTTCAGAATGGTCGAAAAAATATTTTGAGCAGCGATGAGCGACTTTTTAGAGATCTCCTGAACAGGTTTTAACAATGGAACCTTACTTGATGAATTTTCCCTCCTCGGTCCTCTCTATGAGCTCCATGATCATTCCCGTATAGACAGCGGTGTCGAGGTAGGCCCACTTGACCCCTGGCCTCTCCCCGCTTTGAAGGACTCCTATCCCTTTCCCCTTATAGTAGTCGATCCATTCCTCGATATTGTCAATGTCGTATCCCAAGTGGTGAATGCCCTCCCCCTTCTCCTTCAGCCATTCGTCGTAGATCGTGTCGCCCTCAAGAACCGAAATTACCTCGAAAACGACTTGACCTGAACGATAAAAGGCCGATTTGAGCTTGAATTCCGCAGGCTTACCCCTGAGGTAGGTATTCACATACCCCGGTTCCATAACCATGAAGGGTTTCAGCCCGTAGAGATCTTCCATTTCCTTCATTGTTTTGTCCAGATTATTCGTCACTACACCGATATGGCTGACATCGGGGAGCACAAATTTCCCCTTTTCCTTATCTATCATGGAGTCCCCCCTTGTTTAGTTCTAACCCAGATTTAGGACTTGGTAGTTCTTTCCCATCACAAGCAGGTTCTTTCCCTATGAAGCGAGCCAGCCGCCATCAACATAAATAACCTGACCGGTTAAATAAGAGGAGGCATCTGAGGCCAGAAATACAGCAACGTAACCCAAATCGTTTTCCGGGTCCACCAGACGCTTCATGGGGATACGGTCCATGACCCATTTGGTTTTCACCGGGTCCTGAAACAGCTTTTCCGTCAGTTTAGTTCGAGTAAACCCCGGACCGATGGCATTGGCTCGAATATTGTACTGAGACCATTCGACCGCCATAGAGCGGGTCAAGCCGGCCACCCCGCTTTTCGCGGCCGTGTATGCGATGATATTTGGAACGGCCATAACACAGTTGAGGGAGGCAATGTTGATGATCTTGCCACCTCCCCGCTCGATCATCCCCGGGACAATCGCGTGGGCCATGGCAAAGGATGCGGTGAGATGGATATTGATCACACTGTTCCACTCCTCAAGGGTAAAATCGAGAGCCGGCTTTCGCACCTGAATTCCGGCGTTATTGATCAAAATGTCAATTTTACCCATTTCGCCGAGAATTTCCTGGACGTAGTGTGGGATCATATCGATTTTACTCAAATCGGCAACATAAGGGTATGCTTTCGTACCGGCGGTTGACTCGAGAAACGGCACCGTCTCCCGGACATTCTCCTCGATGATGTCGAGCACCACGATATCGGCTCCAGCCTTGGCCAGCGCAGTTGCCAACCCTTTTCCGATACCCCGACCAGATCCGGTAACCAGCGCAGTTTGTCCCTCCAGGGAAAATTTTTCCCTGAGAATCTCACTACCCATTTTCTCCCCCCAGAACAGTTTTTATGGTTTATGATCATTAACCGGTCGATAAGACCGAAAGCTCCAACCAGGCTCTATTCGCCCCTTTGTCTTTCAAGGGCTTCGACCCCCAGCTTAGCTGCCCCTTTTAAGGATGTCTCTCCCAGTTGGATGAACCGAAAATCCTTCAGCAATCTCTGTTTGTACTGGGTGTATGCCTCGCTGGCTCCACCGCCTACATGATATATATGGTGATCCAAAGGGACTTTTTTCCGCCACTCCCGGAGAGCCTCCGCCTGAAAGGAAACGATTCCATAGGCCAATGCCAGCAAATAATCTTCCCTCGTTGTACTCAGGGAAAGACGGGTGAAGGAACCCGTTTTCTGCTTGATTCGATGACGATCCCCCGAAAGGAAAGGATGGAACCGGGCTTCGGGCCCAGCAGATGCTGACAAAACAGTCGCCAGGTATTCATTGTAAAAGGACTCCCGGGACATCTCCTGACAGAACGTCCTTCTAAACCATTCCACAGAAGCACCACCCGCACCCACGATTCTCATGGCTAACCAGCGATTTGGATAAGCATGGGTTCTCAAGAGATGATTTTTCCCCGTCAAGGGTCGGTCGAGGCAGAGGACCATGCTGTCGACGGTACCGGTGCTATTCATCAGTTTTCCGGGTTCCGTGATCCCGGCTCCAACCGCAGCACAGGTGGTATCGTTCGCACCGATCACAACCGGAATCCCTTGAGGCAGCCCTGTTGAGGCGGCAATTTTACCATCGAGCTTGCCGACAACGGTTGTAGACATGGCAACCTGGGGAAGCTTCTCCCGTGCGATCTCCAGGTCTGCCAGGAGCCCATCATCCCAATCGCTATATGCCACCGTATCATAGAGGCCGGTAAAAGAAGCATTGGAAGGGTCTATGAAAAACCTTCCAGTAAGGCGTTTCACAAAAAGCGTCACCCCATGTCCAAAAATCACATCCCTTCGATGATAAACTGATGGCTCGTTTTCCTTGAGCCAGAGGAGGCTCGTCAGGGAAATGCCGCCTGGAATGGGGAGATTGCCGGCAATTCGGAGGAATCTGTCCTCGCCAACACGACCCAACGCCCAGATGGCCTGGCGATAGCTCCTGCGGTCCAGATGAAGAATCATTGGGGCGAGGAGGTTTCCCTCGGAGTCCATCGGTACGAGGGAAGGGCAGAGGGTGGAAAAGGAGATCGCTTCGATTTCCTTCCCCCCTTTTAATTGTCTACAGGCCTTGATAAAGGCATTCCAGAGAACCTCAGCATCGATCTCAACCCAGTTTTTCGCTTTAACCTGAGGGGCATAGGATATTTGTTGTTTTTCCAGCACAATGAAATCACGATCAAAGACACAAGCCCTGAGAGATTGCGTCCCAACATCGATGGCTAAGATTCGATTCATCACGGGTTCCTCGCGCTCATTCACGGATCAAGGTGCCTCAGAGGCCAACCGTGGAGGGTTCCTTTTTCGGGGGTTGATGAATTGAGATCCTTCTCCAGTCCAATGCGGCTTCCATGATCGTCTCTGAAAGTGTGGGGTGCGCCTTGACCGCCTCGCTCATGTCTTCCACGGAAGCTTCAATATTCATGGCCAGAACGCAACTTCCAATGAGGTCTGTAGCATTCTCCCCGAGAATATGGACCCCGAGAATCTCTCCCAATTCCTCTTCCGCAATGATCTTGACGAATCCCTCCGGTTCGCCCATAGCCATCGCCTTACCGTTATAGAGGTAAGGAAATTTACCGATCCGTATGTTCAACCCACTGTCTCTGGCCTCTTTCTCCGTAAACCCAACCGAGGCTATCTCAGGGAAGGTATACACGGCGCTGGGAATTCTTCGGTAGTCCATCTCGCGCGATTTTCCCATGATGTTCTCCACGGCAAAAACCCCCTCTGCCGAGGCGGCATGGGCTAACATCACTTTTCCAATGACGTCTCCGATAGCATACACCCCATCCACAGTAGTTTCCATTCTCGCGTTCACCTCGATGAATGGTCCGTCCATCTTGAGAGCAATCGTTTCGAGGCCTAGCCCCTCGGTGTGGGGAGTTCTCCCCACGGCTACAAGGACCTTTTCTGCCGTGAGCTGAGCTTTTTTCCCCGATCTGTCCTGAACCTTTACGTCAACCTTACCCCTTTTTGAGGAAGTCCCGATTACCCTGGTGTCGGTCAGAATCGTTATGCCCTCTCTCTCGAGAATCGTGTGGAGTCCACGGACGACCTCGTCATCCTCGGTGGAAAGGATCGTGGGAAGCATCTCTACAATGGTTACCTGGGTTCCCAGAGCGTTGAAGAGGACGGCAAACTCGAGCCCGATCACCCCTCCGCCAATAACTACCATGTTCCTTGGGATTCTCCGTATATTCAGAATTTCGTCACTGGAGAGAACATTCCTCCCATCAATGCTCACCGTGGGAATTTTCGCCGCTATGGATCCCGTGGCAATGATGGTATTGTTGGCCCTGTAAGTTCGCTTCTTTCCGTCCTGGATGACCCCGATGGTTTTTGAATCCAGGAAATATCCAACACCCCGAACCCGTTGAACGCCGTTGCTGCTGAAAAGGGTGGCAATCCCTTTGACCATGGTTTCTACGACCTCGTTCTTGCGGGCCACCATTTTCCCCATATTGAGGGAGAGGTGGTTTTTGCCCCGGAAGAGGGGGGACCTCTTTATTTTATAAAAAGGCTTGGCGTCCGATAGGAACGCCTTAGTTGGGATGCAACCCCTGTTAAGACATGTTCCCCCGAGCTCGCCCTTTTCGATGACGAGGACCTTTGCCCCCATCTGCGCCGCCCTGATGGCTGCCACATACCCACCAGGGCCTGCCCCTATCACCGCGATGTCATAGGGTGACCCCCTTCCACCAGCTGGCCATGCGGAAATAGAATTTGCCATCAATGCTCTCCAACCAATTCGGTAGTCCTAGGTGAGTTGGATGAATGCGGATGAAGGGCTCTCCAATTTCCCCTTGAAAGCCTGCAGGAATGCGGCAGCAACAGCGCCATCGACGATCCTGTGATCCACGGAAAGCCCAAATCGAGTCACCTGCTTGGTCCTGACTTCTCCATTGATAAGGCTGAGTTTCTCATCGAGTTTTCCCACCGTAAGAATACCACTCTGCGGTGGATTGAGTATTGCCGTGAAATAAGTAATACCGAACTGAGCCAGGCTTGATATGGTGAACGTACCGCGCTCAATCTCTTCAATGGTGAGTTTTCCGTTTCTGGATCGTTCTACCAGATCGACCCTCATCCGGGCGATATCCCCCAGTCCATAACGATCCGCCCGAGGAATGGCCGGAACAATCAGGCCCTCTTCCAAGGCTACCGCGAGGCCCACGTTGATCTCTGGGTTGATCCTGATGTTTTCTCCATCGAGGCTGGCATTGAGCATCGGATACTCTCTAATGGTGAGCCCCACCGCCTTGATGATGAAATCATTGATTGAGATCCGGACCCCGAATTGGTCCTCATATTCCGAAACGATCTCGTCTCGGAGCTGAATGAGCCTCCCCATCTCGACATCGGTAAAGAAGTAGATGTGGGGTGCTGTAAAAGCACTTTGGGATATCCTTCTCGCGATAACCCTTCTCATACGGCTCATGGGAATGGTCTTGCCAAAGAGCGTTTCAGCTGGAGCTTCACCAGGGAGAGCGGTTTTCCCTTTTTCGGAAGCTTTCAGGACATCCATTTTCGTCACCCTTCCGTGATGGCCGGTTCCGCTGACGTTTTCGAGAGGGATCCCTTCTTTTTCGGCCAATCTTCTCGCCAGGGGCGTTGCCCGTCTCTCCTTGCCTTTCGGCGCAGTTATCTCAGCCCGCTCAAGGGCCATGTAGTTTTCGACATCCTTTTTGAGAATCGTCCCCCCAGGTCCCGAGCCAGAGATGAGGGAGAGATCGATTCCGTATTCCCGAGCCACCTTCCTCGCCGCTGGCACAGCTCTTACCGAACCTGACGGTTCTGAAGCCATCGTTTCGGACACCTCTGCTGAAGCCGCGGATACCAGAACCTCTGGGGCTGCCCCCTTGAATGGCTCCACGATTTCTGGTTTTCCCGCCACGTATTTCTCCTGGATTTCTTCTCCTTCGGCCGTGATGACACCGACTACCGTCAGAACCGGCACCTCCAGGTTTTCGGGAACGAGGATCTTTTTTAGAATGCCAGAGGCCGGAGATTCAACTTCTGTTGTCACCTTATCGGCCTCCACCTCAAATATTGATTCCCCTTTTTCGACCCTTTCACCCTCGGATTTTATCCACTTGAGGATTTTTCCCTTTTCCACGGTGATTCCCAGCATGGGAAGCACGACTTCTGTGGCCATGAATTGTTCTCCCGTCTACACTACTGGTACTCGAGAATCTTGTTCACCGCCTCCCTGATATTGTCCTCACCAGGGATGTAGAACTGTTCAAGGGGAGGGCTGAAGGGCACAGGAGTGTCGGGGGAGCCCACTCGGATGATGGGGGCCTCGAGATAGTCAAAGGCTTCCTGGGCAACGGTAGCTGCTATCTCACTGCCAAAGCCACCCGTCACACAACCCTCATCTGCTGTGATCAGTTTACCCGTTTTTTTGACGGAATTCAGAATGGCCTCCTTATCCAACGGGCTGATGGTTCTCGGATCGAGAATCTCGATGTTGATCCCCTCTTGGCTCATCTCCTCAGCAACGTTCAGGCTCTTCTGAACAAGGGCGTGAGTAGCCACTATGGTGATGTCATTTCCTTCCCTCTTAATGTCCGCCTTGCCAAAGGGTATAGAGTAGGACTCTTCCGGTACATGGCCCTTTGTAATGAACAACTTCTTATGCTCAATAAACATGACCGGGTTCTCGTCGGCCAGGGCTGTGTTCATCAATCCCTTGGCATCGTAAGGCGTCGCAGGAGTTGCCACCTTCAACCCGGATATATGCATGAAGAAAGAATGGAAACTCTGGGAGTGTTGGGCTGCGGCCCCTCGGCCAGCACCGATGTTAGTTCGTAAAACAAAGGGAACCTTCCCCCTGCCTCCGGACATGTAATGCATTTTGGCCATTTGATTTACGATCATATCCATGGCACAGGTGGTGAAATCGATAAACATAACCTCGGCTACCGGATGTAACCCGGTCATGGCTGCTCCAACACACGTCCCTACAAAGCCGGCTTCGGATATTGGTGTATCGATCACCCGCTCAGGGCCGAATTCATCGAGAAGCCCAGCCGTCACCTGAAAGATACCTCCGTATCGCCCGATATCCTCCCCCATCAAGATGATCCTGCTGTTTCGCCTCATGTTTTCTCTCAAGGCCTCGTTGATGGCTTGGGCATAGGTAATTTCTCTCATCTGGATCCTCCCATCTCCTCTTCAAAAACATCTTCATAGATGTCTTCGTTTTTTGGGAATGGACTGGCATTGGCAAACTCCACGGCCTCGTCAATCTCTTTTTGCACAGCATTCTTGATCTCGTCAATCTTGGCCTGGTCCAAAACCCTTTCTTTGAGAAGAACCTTTTCAAATCGTTTGATTGGACATTTTTCTATCCAAGGCTTGATATCCTCCCTGCGTCGATACCTTTCTCCCAGGTTAGGATCGCCCTCATGGTGTCCCCTCCACCGATAGGTCTTACATTCGACCAAAGTAGGGCCTCTTCCGTTCCTCGCCCGTTGAACGGCCTCATTAAGGGCATTATAGACCGCCATGAGGTCGTTTCCTTCCACGGTAACTCCGGGTATGTCATAGGCAATCGATCGGATAGAAATGTCCTTGATGGTCTGGTGCGTCGTCTGTTCGGTAGAGATGGCATACTGGTTGTTTTCACAGGTAAAAATGACGGGCAATTTATGGACTGCCGCTAGGTTCAAGCTCTCATGAAAGGTGCCGTTATTGGACGCGCCATCGCCAAAAAAGCAGATTGTTACCTGATCGGTCTTACGGTACTTGCTCGAAAGGCCGGCTCCCACGGCAATTGGAAGGCCTCCTCCGGCGATGCCGTTTGCACCGAGGATGCCGATGTCCACATCAGCGATGTGCATAGAACCCCCCTTCCCCTTGCAGTAGCCTGTAGTCTTCCCAAACAGTTCCGCCATCATAAATTTCACGTCAGCCCCTTTAGCAATGACATGACCGTGACCCCTATGGGTGCTGGTGATGTAATCGTCGTCACGCAGGTTGGCGCATGCGCCAACGGCCACGGCTTCCTCACCGATATAGAGATGGGCAAGCCCCGGAACCAGCCCCCTGGCATACAGGTCAACGATTCGTTCTTCAAAAGATCGGATCTTCAGCATCCGCCGATACATTTCCACCTTCTTTTGCTTCGATAAGACCATTTAAGCCTCCTGGGTTACGAACATTTATTCTTTCTATACTCGATATGGAGATTTTTCTTTCAAGGATAGCTCTCTGTTTAGCATACCCCTTTTGTACCTTGAGTGGAGGTTCCTTCTATTCCTTCGTATTATAAGAGGAGTCCCCGTTTAAATCAACCAATATTGCTCAGGAGAAGACGGGTGTCTCGGAACAGAGCCTGCTGAAGGGGTAGGGTCCCCTATGCCCCTTTCTTCTCCACTGTCGCACGGGTGGCCCCGGTGGAGATACCTCCATCCACGAGGAGAGTCTGGCCGGTAATGTACTGGCTCGCATCAGAGGCCAGAAAGACAATTGCACCGTCGAGGTCATGGGGTTCTCCTGGCCGTTTGAGGGGAATACGATCGCACAGATACTCCACCCACTCCCTATTCTCGTACAGTACCGCGGTCTGCTCCGTTTTGAACCAACCCGGGGCCAGGCAGTTGACGGTAATCCCATGTATACCCCAGTCGTCAGCGAGGCTCATGGTAAGCTGTTTCATTCCACCGCGGCTCGCGCAGTAGGGTGCCAGCCCAGCATAGCCGAACACACAGGTGACCGATCCTATGTTAATAATCCTTCCGTAACGCCGCGGGATCATCTTTTTGGCCACGGCTTGAGCTACAAAGAACGCCCCCCGCAAGTTAGTGTCGAGAACGAGATTCCAATCGTCCCACGTAACGTCCAAGGCAGGCTTGCGGACGTTACAGCCCGCGTTATTGACGAGTATGTCTATTCTTCCATATGCTCCGTATGCTATGTCCGCCATTTTCTGGATACTATCGTAATCGCATACATCCAGTGGGAGGGGTAGGGCCTTCCGACCCAGGCCTTCTATCTCAGTTTTGAACGGCACCAATGAATCCTGATTGCGGCTCGTAATGACCAAGTCAGTCCCGGCCCGTGCTAGGGCCCGGGCAAAATACTGGCCAAGTCCGCGACTGGCACCGGTTACGACGGCTACTTTTCCAGTTAAGTCGCAAAAATTTTCTCTCATGGCTGCCTCACCCTTTCTTCAATTAATTTAGAAGACATGTATGATGGTACTCCTTATAGAATGGTCTTCATATCACTGCTTTCAACTTCTCATTTAACTCTGACAAATTGTTGAGGACCCAATCCGCTCCTGCTGCTTGCAGCTCTTCTTTGGAATTATCTCCCGTTGCCACCGAAAACACTTTGACGCCACCTCTCTTTGCCATCTGAACGTCTAAGACCGAATCCCCTACATAGCAGCATTGGTCCCTGCCAATACCCAATCGTTCCATCATCTTCAGAAGTGGATCCGGGGAGGGTTTGGGTATTCTAATTTCATCGAAAAACATCGTCTCCCTGAACAGACTGGCCAGCTTACGAGGAAATATCCTCGTAAAGTACTTTCTACGGGTATTGGAGACGAGGGCAAGCATATATCTGGCAGATAGAGACATCAACACAGCTTCGACATCAGGAAAGATGACATCTCGCTTCTCGGCCAGGTCAAAGTAGCATCTTGTCATGCGCCGCTTGATCTTTTCCCAGGTCTCATCGGAGATGTTTCCATAGTAGAGCTTCCTTTTTTGTTCTGGAGAGTAGGAGAGATATTTTCTCACGGTTTCCCTGGCCACAGGCATGCCCAACTCCTTTCCAGCCCGCCAGTAGGCATCCTCATGAATTTTCAAGTCGTTAACGAGCACCCCATTGTAGTCAAAAATAATGGCTTTGAGCACTTCGAAACCTATCCAGTGGTTTGTTTACGATGATTCCGGAGACTCTTCTTAGTATGGTGATTCCCAGCGGGTAAATCAAAGCTGGGCATAAGATCATCGTTATACAGGTTTCATAATAGATCCGCCGAATTCCAGCTCTCATGGCGCTTCGAACCCTCTGATCCAAATGCGAAACAATTTCGTCGAGTAGGGAGAGTTGAGGACCGGGCCCAAGCCTGGGGGACTCTTTGCTTTTAGCGACAACTTGATGTGGCGGATCTTCTCCTTCAAACGTCGGTGAGAACGAAAGATTCGGCCCTTTGTGTACCTTTTTTCTCTATTGCAACCCAATCAAGCCGTGGAGTGGGTTCGACCTATAGCATTCGGAACTTGGGAAAAAAGGTTCTTTTCCCTCTGATACGGACAGGGACATGAATTGGGTTCAGCTAAAATCTTATATATGTCTAGAAGATCATCTTTCGTCTGTCAAGATATTTGTTGGAGGTGTTGGAGGTCTATGAAAAAGTCGCTCTTCGCCCCTAAAAAAAAAATTTGTGAGGGGAAAACCCCTGTCCCTTTACTCCACTGATTTGTGAGGTGACGCTTTCGGGGTCCTGGGGAATACTTACCCCTTGCAGCCTCTAGAGGGCTGGCCTTCCCCTTACGTTCGGCTGAGCCCTTCGGTCTGCCCTCGGCCTTGAGACATGTCGACGAGCCCCTCGGCCTGAGCTCGGGTCGAAGGCTCATGTCGAGTCGCTCACTGCCGAAAGGCTCAGGGTCGAAGACTCAGG
>JBGVTJ010000124.1:0-13029 GCA_041862515.1 Thermodesulfobacteriota bacterium
AATTCTTTTCAGTGAGCGAAAGGGAATTTGGGCAACAGACCCGAGCAACCGAAGGGACAACGGTGTTCACTTAGAAAAAAGGAAATTTGCTATATAATCAGCAGGTTACAAAAATACTCCCTAATACTCCCTGCAAAAGCTAGGAAACTTCAGTCAAATACGAGTTGACAATGCGATTACTTATTCGTAGGGATGTAATGAGCCTCCTTGTATATCACTCGAGACTTTCCGGGAGAGAAGAGATGCCAGAAAGAGGAGCAAAACCCGTGCTGGATCCTCGAGGAAGACTGCTAAGAGCTCCTCTGTTGGGTTGCGGAAGTATAGGAAAAAGCTCTTGTCTGTCGAACGAAAATGTGTCCCAGGATGTTCTATCGGTGGGGCCTTACCCGGGGGGGTGATGTTTTGAGCATCCAGAGTCCCAAATGTTTCAAAATCTCTTCATAAAATAAAACACGAAGGATGGCGAGGAATGGAAAGCATACAACTCGGAAAAGCAACGATCCAACCCAAGATTCCACTCGTTGCGGGATCATTT
Organism: Thermodesulfobacteriota bacterium; assembly: GCA_041862515.1. Classification (GTDB taxonomy): domain Bacteria; phylum Desulfobacterota; class BSN033; order WVXP01. Next base: position 536 of record JBGVTJ010000124.1, read on the forward strand.
GAAACCCTTACCTATACCTACACAGCGGGGCACTCCATTGATGATTCCGGATACGTAATGATTGCCTTTCGCAGTGCCGGGGATTTCGGCATTCCGCAATTTATCAATCCATCAGGCCCCAACTATTGTACCATCCATACAGACGGGGACTGCCGCCTCATTCCGAGGTGGGATCCTAGGGGTAATAGGCGCCCATGGTTTCAGGCGCTGTATATAAAAATTACCGGTGGATTTCTCAATACGGGGGAAAAGGTTACCATCAATTTCGGGGACCGGTCTGAGGGCTCTCCGGGCTGGCAGGTACAAACCTTCTGCGAGCGAACATTTGAATTTAAAACCTATGTCGACCCTTTTGCCACATATGAATTCAAAGAACTTCCCCATTCCCCTGAGGTTCGTATTATCCCGGGAAAGCCTGTTCGTGCGGTATGCATTGCGCCATCTCGGGTTAAAGTAGGTGATAGGTTCATGTACTACCTCAAGCTCGAAGATAGGTGGGGCAATCCCACAAAAAAACCTAAGCGGTGTGAACACCCTGGATTCTCAAAGCCCGCTGTCCAGTTCATAACAGCAAAAGACCACAAGACAGGGCTTTCTGCATGCAGCAATCCAATTGAGGTCACTGATAAATCCCCGCCCCTTCATCCTTACTGGGCCGATTTCCATGGGCAATCCGAAGAGACTATTGGGAGCAACTCTATTGACGACTACTTTACATTTGCAAGGGACTACGGCCTTCTCGATATATGCGCGCATCAGGGCAACGACCTCCAGATCACAGATAAATTCTGGAAAAAAATCAATCAGACAACGCGTGAATACTATAAACCCGGTTCCTTTGTAACATTCCCGGGTTATGAATGGAGCGGTAACACGCCGCTGGGGGGAGACCGTAATGTCTATTTTAGGGACGAGGGAGGCGTTATTACGAGGAGCAGCTGCGAGCTTCTCCCGGGAAAAAAGTCTGTATATAAAGACTCTCACACAGCAGAGGAGCTATTCCGTAGCCTCCGCACCCAGAAGAGACATTCGCCTTTCGTTTTTGCGCACGTCGGCGGGCGATATGCCGATCTAAGTATGCACGATTCAGCTATTGAAGTTGCAGTTGAGGTTCATTCTGCTTTGGGGACTTTTGAGTGGTTGGTAGAAAAAGCCTTTCAACGCGGGTACCGCATCGGCATCTGTGCCAACTCCGACGGGCACAAAACGCGGCCCGGCGCGTCATATCCCGGAGCAAGAACATTCGGCTCATATGGCGGTCTCACGTGCGTACTTGCTGAACGGCTGGACAGGGAGTGTATTCACAAGGCAATTATGGCCCGCCATTTCTATGCGACTACCGGTAACAGACCCCTCCTCGAGGTGAGCGTCATTACCAGTGACGGGAAACACGCTCTCATGGGAGATGCCATATCTGCAGCGGAGAGTACCGCGCTCTTAAAGGTGCGCATCGTGGGCACTGGACCGATTGAACGCGTTGAGGTGCGTAACGGGATAAATACTCTCCGAACATTGCATCCTTTTGGCGCAATGGACCTGGGAAGGCGTATCAAGGTGGTATGGTCGGGAGCTGAGGTAAGAGGACGTGACCGGATGACAAGTTGGGACGGCTCGTTAACAATGAAGAACAATCGTATTATATCCTTTATTCCCATAAATTTCTGGAACCCGACCCAGCCAATCCAGCACATCAGCAGCAACCGTCTGAAGTGGAAATCCGTTACTACGGGCGGCGTTGCGGGTGTTATTCTCGAACTTCAGAAGAACAATACCGGAACTATCGAAATTGACACGGTGCAGCGCAAAGTTAATGTGAAGCTGAAATCGATTGGCCTTACGCCCAAGACGTGGAAATGCGCCGGTCTGCGCAAACGGATACAGATATACCGGCTACCCGATAGGAATGACTCAAACTATTTTGAGTTTCAGTTACCAATAAACGAACTACAAAAGGGAGACAACCCCCTTTACGTCTGTGTGTGCCAGGAAGACGGGCATATGGCGTGGAGCAGCCCTATTTACCTTGTGAAGTAATCCTCGTCTTTTATAAAACGAAAACATGTATTAATTGCTTCCCTGCTGTTACAGGGGGTATTTTCGTAACCCTCCCCTTCGTGCTTGCCTTTGTCCAGCCCACTACGTTCATGGACAACAGCATTCTCCATTGAACCTTAATGCGAATCATTTCTCCCGCTTCCTAATCCCCAAAAAAGCACCGATTGGGGGGATAAAATCCATTGGTGCTTCGAAAACCCTCTCTCTCGCCCAAATGGTTGCGCCTGTCAAATCCCTCTCCAGATGACAGGTTCTAAACTCTTGCTCTCACCTCCAGTCCCGATTTCCGGTTAGGTTGATCGCGGCACAAATCAAACGCCATTTCCCCTATCTTCCCAAAGAATTCACTAAAGTGCAAGCATATTTTAACTCACTATGAGACTTGACTAGGTCAGATTTGATTTGGTATATTATGCAAGCAAGTACTTGCTTTATCTATGGAGGATCTCATGAAACCCCAGGCCCGGGAAGCAAGGCTTTCTCCGGAGGAACGGAGGAAGAAGATCGTCGATGCCGCCCTTAGGGTTTTTTCCTCAAAGGGCTTTCGGGGAGCGACAACCAAGGAGATCGCCCGCACTGCGGGCATAAACGAGGTCACCCTTTTCCGGTACTTTGGGAACAAGGAGAACCTCTTTTCCGAGGTATTCGAGCACCATTCCCTTTTTCCCACCCTGCGGGAATTGATCCCGAAGCGCAGCGAGGAGTCTTACGAGAAGGTCATGACCGGCCTCGCAGCCCAATTTATGGAAATTCTGAAGAGGCGAAAGGATCTGATTCGGCTGGTCATCCTTGAGTCGTATCAGTACCCGGACCAGAGTGTCATGTTCTTTCAACAGATTTACAGCAAGGGGTTTCAACCCCTGGGAGAGTATTTGAGAGAAAAGAAGAGGTCGGGCGAGGTCGGGGAGGTCGATCCAGAGCTTGCTGCCCGAGCTTTTCTGGGAATGTTCTTTTCGTTCCTGGTGGCACAGGAGTTTCTCTTAGGGAAAAAGGTGGCACAGGTGTCCAATGAGGCGGTAATCCGGGAATTCGTCGGGATTTTTCTCCGTGGGACGCAAAGGAATGCGTAACGAGGGGATGGACATGAACAGTCCTTTAGGCTGCTGGCGAGGGCCTCCATGAAAAAGAGAATCATCTTGTTTGCGCTCATTCTCCTGGTGGCGGCTGGCTTCGTCTTTTACCTCATCAAAAACCAGAAAGTCACGGGGGAAGGTGACCTCCGGGTTTCGGGCACCATTGAACTCACCGAAGTGGATTGTGCCTTCAAGATCTCGGGAATGATCGAGGAACTGAGGTTCGACGAAGGGGGTTCGGTCAAAGAGGGCGAACTGATCGCGCGCCTCGATGACAGGGAACTCCGAGACCGCAGGAACAAAGCCGAAGCCTCTCTCCGAACGGAAGAAAGCCGAGCTCAACAACTCCTCATCGCTATCGAATACGAGGAGAGAAACAGCCGGGGGCTTATCGCCCAGGCCAAGGCGAATCTCGCCGCGGCCCAGGCACGCCTCAGAGAACTCCTCGCCGGATCTCGCCGTCAGGAAATCGAGGAGGCACGGGCGGAAATGGATCGGGCGCGCAGCGAACTCCAGAAAGTGACTTTCGAGTGGGAACGGAGCCAGCGTCTCTTTGCCAATCAGACGATATCGAAACGGGAGTGGGATACCGCGAAGGCGGCTTTTGAAGTAGCCCGGGCCCAGTATGAACGGGCTCGGGAACAGTACGATCTGGTCAAGGAGGGACCGCGAAAGGAGACCATCGAGGCGGCCCGGAGCAAGGAGGCCGAGGCCGGGGCTGCCCTTCAGGTGGCGGAGGCAACGACCCTGAAAGTTGAGGAATTGAAGCAAGAACTGGAAACCACCCGGGCCCGGGTAGAAATGGCCCGCGCGGAACTGGACCTTGCCGAGACCCTGATCACCGAAACGAGGCTCCATGCCCCCATATCCGGCATGGTCCTCTCCAAGAATATGGAACGGGGGGAAATAGCGTTGCCCGGATCCCCGGTCCTTACCCTGGGTGACCTGAAGAAGGTCTGGCTCCGTGCCTATATCAACGAGACGGATCTCGGCCGGATCAAGCTGGGACAATCCGTGGAAGTCTTTACCGACACCTACCCTGGGAAAGCCTACCCAGGGCGGATCGCGTTCATATCGGACGAAGCCGAGTTCACACCGAAGCAGATTCAGACACAGGAGGAGCGCGTAAAACTCGTGTATCGCATTAAGATCGATATCGACAACCCCCTCATGGAACTGAAATCGGGAATGCCGGCCGATGCCAGAATTATCACGGAAGACGCCTCGGAATCTCAGGGAAGGTAAGAGGACATATGCCCGAGAAAGAGCGACCCTTGCCGCCAAAGAGGAGGGCCGCCTCATTAACAATGAACCAATGAGCAAATCAAACCAGTTGACAGAATAGACCAATTATCCGATGGCGGAGATTATTCAGATCGATCATCTCACCCGGGAGTTCGACGGCATGGTAGCCGTAAACGACCTCAGCCTGACGGTGGAAGCCGGAGAACTCTTTGGCCTCGTTGGGCCCGATGGAGCGGGAAAGACTACAACCATGCGCCTCCTGGGTGGTATCCTGGAACCCTCCGGGGGCGATGCTCGGGTGGCCGGATTCAGCATCCGGACCCACGCAGAAAAGGTCAAGGAACGGATCGGTTATATGCCCCGGCGATTCGGCCTGTATGGGGATCTCTCGGTCATGGAGAACCTCTCCTTCTACGCGGATATCTATCAAGTACCCCAGGGGGAGCGACCCGAGAGATTCCGCCGCCTGCTGGAGTTCAGCCAGCTGGGTCCATTCACGGATCGCCTGGCCCGGGACCTCTCGGGAGGAATGAAACAGAAACTGGGCCTCACCTGCGCCCTGATTCATACCCCGGAAATTCTCTTCCTCGACGAGCCGACCTGTGGCGTTGATCCCGTTTCCCGCCGGGATCTCTGGAAGATTCTCTACGAGCTCGCCAGGCGGGGGATAACCATCTTCATGTCAACGGCGTATCTGGATGAGGCAGAACGGTGTACCCGGGTTGGCCTCATGCATAAAGGTCGGCTCATGGTCTGTGCTTCCCCTGATTCCATAAAGGAGGGCCTTCCCGGGGAGGTATGGGAGATACGCACTGAGGACAACCGTGTAGCCAGGGAACGGATCAGGGCCATGGAAGGCGTAACGGGCGACCTCGTGGGTGACACCCTGCATCTGATCTTTGATCATCCGGGTGCGGACATCGATCTCCTTACGCGCCGTTTGAACCGGGAGGGGGTGAAGGTCCTGGAAAAGAAAAAGGTGGACGCCTCCCTTGAGGATGCATTCATGCAGTTGATCCATCGGGAAAAGAAGGACGCCCCCATCACCGCATAGGCTCCCGAAGAATTTTCTTCTCCGAAGAGGGATATCTTCTGACCTTTCCCCTGTCGCCGAACCCATCATCGTGAGGGTAATGAGAGTGAATCCCGGAAAAGACGGCTCATATTCCGTTGAAGTCTCCGACCTGGTTAAGGCCTTTGGGTCTTTTGTGGCCGTTGACCATATCAGTTTCCAGGTGCACCGGGGAGAGGTCTTCGGCTTTCTGGGTCCTAACGGGGCCGGGAAATCCACCACGATCCGGATGCTCTGCGGCCTTCTCAGGCCTACCTCCGGCCAGGGACACGTGGAAACCCTGGATGTCATGACGCAATCCGAGGAGATTAAGGAGATTATCGGCTACATGTCCCAGCAGTTTTCCCTCTACGAGGACCTCACTGTGGAAGAGAACATCGACTTCTACAGCGGCATCTACACAATCCCTGCCGCAAAGGCAAAGGAGAGAAAGGAGTGGGTCCTGGAAATGGCGGGGCTGACGGAACGCCGCAAGAGCCTCACCCACACGCTGGCAACGGGGTGGAAGCAGCGCCTCTCCCTTGGGTGCGCAATTATCCATGAGCCACCGGTTCTCTTTCTCGACGAGCCGACCTCGGGGGTGGACCCCATCTCCCGCAGGCAATTCTGGGACCTGATCTACACCCTTTCCGAAAGGGGAGTCACCGTCTTCGTCACGACCCACTACATGGACGAGGCGGAAAACTGCCATCGCCTGGCCCTCATTTACCGGGGGAAACTCGCCGCCATAGGAACTCCCCAGGAACTGAGGGAGAAGACCATGGATCGGGCCATCCTGGCTCTGGAAGGGCCGAAAATCCTTGAATGGATGGATGCACTGGGGAAATTGGAGCCATGCGCCGAGGTGGCCGTCTTCGGAAACACCATCCACATCACCGTGGACGACGTGGAGGAGGCGACCCGTGAGATTCGGGCATTCCTGGCGGACCGCTCGATCAGTGAATTCCGTCTGGAGCGGATCGACCCCTCACTGGAGGATGTCTTTGTGAGCCTCATCAGGAGAGAGGAAAGAGCGGCATAAATTTGGTCTGAGAGGAAGCGGGATGAACATTCACCGCATGCGGGCTATCGCCGAAAAAGAAATGATCCATATCATGAGGGATCCCAGGAGCCTCGTCATGGCCATCGTTATTCCGCTGCTCATGTTGTTTCTCTTCGGCTATGCCCTCACCCTGGATGTGGACAATGTTCCCCTGGCGGTTCTCGACATGGACGGGACCCAGATGAGCAAGCAGTTCATCGATCGATTCGCGAAATCGAGATACTTCTCGCTGCGGCTCGTTGCCGGAAACTACCGGGAACTCCAGGCCTCCCTTGACGAGGGTCGGTGCCTCATGGGCCTCGTGATTTCCCAGGACTTTTCCGGCCGAATCCGGTCCGGCAGAACCGTCTCCGTGCAGGCCATTGTGGATGGGAGCGATTCCAACACCGCCTCCATTGCCCTCGGGTATGCATCGGCCATCGTGGCTATTTACTCCCAGGAGCACATGAGGGAGATCCTGGGGAAAACGCTCCGGCCTGTGGATTCCCAGATTCGGATCTGGTTCAATCGGGAACTGAAGAGCAGGAACTACATTATTCCGGGCCTCATCGCCGTCATCATGATGGTTATCGCCTCCCTCCTCACCTCCCTGACCATCGCCGGGGAGTGGGAGCGCGGAAGCATGGAACAGCTCATCTCCACCCCCATCAAGACCCATGAGCTCATTCTCGGGAAGATGATCCCCTACTTTCTCCTCGGCTTTCTGGATGTACTGCTCTCGGTGATTATGGGAACCCAGCTCTTTGGGGTCCCGTTAAAGGGGAACCCCCTCATTCTGTTCTTCATCGCAAGCCTCTTTCTCGTGGGAGGGCTCAGCCTTGGGCTCCTCTATTCGATCCTGACGAAGAACCAGCTCCTGGCCTATCAGATGGCCATGGTTACCTCCTTCCTCCCTGCCTTTCTGCTGTCCGGTGTAACCTTCCCCATCACTGGAATGCCCACAGCCATCCGGCTGTTCACATACATCGTGCCGGCCCGCTACTTCGTCACCATTCTCAAGGGCATCTTTCTCAAAGGAGTGGGCCTTGAGATTTTGTGGATTGAGACGGCACTGCTTGGGATCTTCGGAGTTACTGTTTTTATGATCGCCAACGCAAAACTGAAGAAGAAACTCGCGTAGCGCTTCACGAAGGGAGCGACTGATCGGTGGCACTCTCGGCTTTGAGAATTAAGCACATCGTCCGGAAGGAATTCATTCAGGTCTTTCGAGACAAGAGGGCGAGGATCTTCCTCTTCCTTCCTCCACTCATCCAGCTCATGATCTTCGGTTACGCCGTGAACATGGATATCACGAACATACGGCTGGGCATCATGGACCTGAGTCACAGCCAGCAGAGCCGGGAACTAATCGCATCTTTCAGGGCCTCCACATACTTCAGGATCACCAGGATCATTGAGCATGAGAAACAGATCCGCGAACTTCTCGACCACGGCACCGTCCAGGGGGTGTTGAAGATCAACCGGGACTTCGCGAAAAAGGTCAAACGAGAGGAGGATACCGCCGTTCAGCTCATTCTCGACGGCACCGATTCCAATACGGCTCATTTGATCGCCCAGTACGTTACCGCCATTGTCCGGCAATACTCAAGAGGCCTCTTGAGGGACCGAATCGATCGTCGGCTGAGTCGCCAACTCATGGCCGGAAACGCCGACGAACTGCGTAGGGTCGGAGAGGTAGTCCTCCAGCAAAGGGCCTGGTTTAACCCTAATCTCGTAAGCCGCCTCTTCTTCGTTCCGGGGGTCATCGCGATGATTGTGATGCTGGTCATCACGCTGCTTACGGCCATGGCCGTCGTCAGGGAAAAGGAGATCGGAACCCTTGAACAGCTCATGGTTTCTCCCATTCGGCCCCGCGAGCTCATTCTCGGCAAGTCGATCCCCTTCATCCTTGTCGGGTACGCCGACATGATCCTCATCACGATGGTCGCCGTCTACTGGTTTCACATCCCCATTCGCGGGAGCTTTCCATTACTCTTCCTCGCGACTTCCGTCTACCTCCTCATCGCACTGGGATTTGGGCTCTTCATCTCCACCATCTCCCAGACCCAGCAGCAGGCCATGATGACTAACTTCTTCTTCTTTCTGCCCATGGTTCTCCTCTCGGGATTTGCATTTCCCATCGCCAATATGCCCAGGGCCATCCAGATCATCACCTATGCCAATCCCATACGCTACTTTCTCGTCATCATCCGGGGAATCTTCCTCAAGGGAATCGGGATGGATGTGCTGTGGCATCAACTTGTAGCCCTGGCCATCATCGGAACAACGCTTCTGACCCTCAGCAGCCTGCGGTTCAGAAAGAGGCAAGAATAGCGTCAAGGGAAGGCGGCCCCGCGCTATGGCGCTGCAGGGGTAGGGGGAGATCGGCTTATTACGTTGGATATTTTTGACTACAGACCAGTCCAATGTCAAGAATGGGATATTTGGCCGAAGTGAAAGGCGGGGAACTCCACCAATTAAAAATTCTTGACATGTCATTTCCTGCCTTTTAGAATAGAAGCGGAGTTGGTTGTGGACCTATTGTGTGGGGAACATATCCAGTGCTCAAAAACCTGTCAATCCCCAGATGATCCTTCAAGCATGGAAATTCCCCGGATACTAACCTTGAATTAGCGCTCTTCAGAGTCTTCGCTCCTTCTGGTGGCGACTGTTTCGGCGGGACAGCGGCAACACTCCAGGGAGAGAGATGGTATGGGGTATCAGTTGGTCTACTCCTCCTGGATTTTCCAAAACGAGAAAGGAGGTGAATGAGTCAGCGCACTGGGAAATTGAATATGCGGGGTCTATGAATATCCTTTTTTGACGGAATGTCAGCAGGTTTAAAAGGAGGGATAATCATGAGGAAAGCAATGGATGTTTCGGGCAAGACGGTATGGATTATTTTGTTCACGGTTTGTTTCCTTCTGTGGGCGAATTCCGGTATTGCGGCGAAGACGTTTAAGTACGGCCACGCCAATGTCCCCATCTATTTCTACCATACGGCTGGGGAGGCTTTCGGCCAGTGTCTAGAGAAGTCGACCAACGGAGCATTAACGGTCAAGATTTATCCCCAAGGACAATTAGGTGGAGAAAGGGATATCACAGAGGGGTTACAACTTGGGAGCGTTGATTTTCAGGCTACCTCCATAGGGGTCACAGGCACTTTTATCCCAGCTCTTCGAATCCTGAACCTCCCATTCCTTTTTAAAGGGCCGAAGCACTGGATGGAGGCAATGAATGGGCCCGTAGGACAGCTCATCCTTGGAAAGTCTCGAGAACAGGGCGAGAAAGTGGGGCTCATGGTCTTGGCTATCGCCGCGCCGGATTTCCGTCTCCCCATGAGCAACACGAAGGCCTTGAAATCTATCGAGGATTTTAAGGGCCAAAAGATCAGAACGATGCAGGTCCCTCTCCATATGAAGGCTTATGCCAGCATCGGGGCGAGCCCTGTTCCTCTTCCCTTTGGAGAGCTGTACACGGCCCTGCAAACGGGCGTGGTAGACGGGAACGAAAATGGGCCCCTTACCCTCTACGGAAAGAAGTTCTATGAGGTTCAAAAATACATGGCTTTGCTCCCCGTGGTTTCCAATGGTGGAATCTTTTTGATGAGCAAAGCGACCTGGGACAAGCTTTCCGGGGATCACCAATTAGCCCTCACGAAATGCATCCCGGTTTGGCGGAAAAAAATGGACCAGGATGCCCTGGAAAAAGGAGGGTGGGCCATCGGGAAGATGAAGGAGCAAGGTTTGCAGGTTGATACCATCGCCGATTTGAGCCCCTTTATAGATGCCACCAAGCCCGCCTATGAATGGCTTTATAATGACCTCCCGAAGGACACATCGAGCTGGACTAAGGAGATGGTTGAAAAAATCCGGGAAGTCGGTGCCAAGATCGAGAAGGAAGAATGGTATGTAACCAAGTAAACGCTTGAAATTCTGGAGAAGATCACGATACGGCAGGCTTCATCGTTCCGGTTGGAGCCTGCCTGCATTTTCTATCTACGGCCAAATATAAGGCGACCTCCTTTTACCCTTTGCGACCGAAATGAGTCGGGTTGTACAGAATTAAACAATAGAACTTAAGGCTGGAGAAAATACCGATGCTTCTCTGGAGGAAGATTGAGAAAATCAGCGACAGTCTTGAGAGGATTCTGAAGATCTCCATAATCTGCAGCTTGGGAGCAATCGCTTTCTTCGTCAACCTTGCCGTCTTCTTTCGGTATGTGCTTGCATCTCCTCTCACTTGGAGTACCGAGATATCGAGCTACCTTTTAGTTTACACCGTCCTTTTCGGCGCATCGATAGCGTTGCGCCATAATCAATTCGTAAGAGTTGAGGCCTTATCCAATTTGCTGCCCTCACGGTTGCGAACGGCTGTTGCGGTAGGATCACAGCTCTTAATTGCCATATTTCTAGCCTTTTGCATACAATCACCTTCTCTGTTGATTCAAAAGGCGGTTATCACGAAGACCATTAGCCCAGCAATAGGCATTCCAATGTCTCACCTCTATCGTCTTTTCCGGTTGGGATTTGCATTCATGCTCTTTTTCGTCTGTGTCAACGTCGTGAAGTTTATCCTGAGCCAACCCCCAGAACAAAAGATACAGGAAAAGAACAAATGATTGCATCTATTTTTACGCTCCTATTGGTTCTGGGAATCCCCATTGCCTTTGTTTTGGGGATCAGCAGTGTTATCTACCTCTGGAAGGTTGAAATGCCCTTTGTTTTGATCTCCCAAAGGGTTTTTGTTGGCCTCGACAATTTTCTCTTGCTGGCCGTCCCACTCTTCATTCTCGCTGGCAAGTTGATGAATGCATCCGGGATTACGAACCGCTTGGTAAATTTCTTCTACATCCTGATTGGACACATCCGAGGTGGGTTGGCATATGTGAATATCATTGCGAGCATCTTCTTTGCCGGTATAACGGGGGCTGGGGCTGCCGACACGGCGGCGATCGGATCGATTATGATTCCCGCCATGAAAAAGGAGGGCTACACGTCTGAATATAGTGGTGCTGTAACCGCCATATCCTCTACCATTGGCCCAACTATTCCCCCGAGCATCGCCATGGTGGTCTATGGTGCCATTTCCGAGGCCTCAATTGCCAGGTTATTCCTGGCGGGATTTATTCCAGGCCTTCTTTTGGGGTTCGCCCAGCTGGTGGTGGCAGCCTTCTATGCCAAGAGACAGAAGTTTCCTGTAAGGAAGAAAGTCCTTTCGTTACGGACCGTAACCGAGGGTTTCTTCAACACGCTTTTGGCCATTGTGATGCCGGTAATCCTCCTTGGCGGCATTTTGAGCGGCGTTTTCACTCCTACTGAGGCCGCAGGGGTCGCGGTACTCTATGCCGTGATCGTAGGGTTTTTCATATATCGTGAACTCAAGGTATCGACTCTTCTGAGCATCCTTTATGAAACGAGCATCTTGACCGGAACTATCTTGATAATCCTCGCTATGGCTCATTTGTTTGGATGGATATTGGCGGCCGAGGCCATTCCTGAGATCGTTGCCAAGGCTATGACCTCAATAACGCAGAATCCCATTATCATTCTGCTGTTGATTAATGTTCTATTGCTCTTTGTTGGGACCTTTATGGAAACGTTAGCCGCAATTATTCTCTTGACACCGATCCTGTTACCCCTAGCTCAGAGCATCGGGATTGATCCCATTCATTTTGGAGTGATTATGGTGGTTAATCTCAATATCGGACTTGCGACCCCGCCTCTGGGGGTTTGTCTCATCGTTGCTTCACCTATCGCGGAGATTCCATTGGAAAGAATTGCGCTGGCTGCCGTCCCATTCTTGATCGCCTCTATTTGCGTATTATTCTTAATATCCTACGTTCCACAACTGGTCATGTTGGTGCCCAAGCTTTTCATGGGCTAACAGAGTGGCGTACTCACAGGAGGCATTTTGGTTGATCGAGGAGATTTAAGAGAGGGTAAAGAATGGCTGGCAAAAGAGTAACGCTCGGTGTGATTGGGGTAGGAAGGATCGCCATGGCTCACCTTAACGCCGTCATGGACCT
>JBGVTJ010000125.1:0-2102 GCA_041862515.1 Thermodesulfobacteriota bacterium
CCTGCTGTATTCGATCCTCAGGAGGCAATCGAGGAGGGGGCGCCTTTAGTCCACGATGACGTACCGAAGAACATTTCCGCATCCATCAGAAAGGAATTCGGGCATGTGGAAGGGGGATTTGGAGAAAGCGATTTCATCTTCGAAGACAGCTTCTATTCCCAGCCTGTAAACCATGCTCCCCTTGAACCCCATGCGGCCGTTGCTCAGTATGATCCCCTGAAGGGCGAGCTGATTATTTGGTCATCAACCCAGATACCATTTTTCTTAAGGAGGAATTTGTCGACAACACTTCTCATTCCGGAGAGCAAAATCCGTGTCATCAAGCCAAAGGTGGGTGGGGGTTTTGGCCAGAAGATCGATATGTACGCAAAGGACTTCTGTGCATGCTGGTTTGCGATGAAGCTTGGAAGACCGGTGAAATTCGTGTATGAGAGAGAGGAGGTCTTTATTGCAACCAGACAGAGGCACCCGGTCTATCTGCGGGTAAAGACAGGGCTCAGTAGGGATGGAAGGATCGTCGCCCAACAGTTTCAGGCTCATGCGGATGGCGGAGCCTATAATAGTACCGCACCCCTCATGATCACGCTTCTGGGTTATTTCCTCATGATACCTTATCGGGTGCCTAACTTGCTCTACGAGGGTTATCACGTCTATACGAATAAACCAGTGGGTGGCGCCATGAGGGGGCATGGCGTCCCTCAAGCACGCTTTGCCGTCGAGCGCCAACTCGATATGATTGCAGAACGGATAGGTGCGGATCCAGCGGAGATGAGAATCAAAAATAGTATTCATGCCGGAGAACCTCACCCAGCCAAGTTTATTATCAATACCTGTGGATTTCCCGATACCGTCAAGGAGGCGGCTGAAGCTATCGGATGGAACGAAAAGAGGGGAAAACTGCCCTTTGGCAGAGGGGTGGGACTTGCAGGAGGGGCCTACCCCAGTGGGGTAAGTAACATGAGCCACATAAGCTCGGGGGCTGTGGTCCAATTGGGTCGGGATGGGGCTGTAAATGTCCTTACTGGGGCTGCAGACATTGGCCAAGGAGCAGAGACAGTGATCGCCCAGATCGTTGCGGAAGAACTCGGCGTGCCCTTCGAAGACGTCAGGGTGACTGCGGCCGACACGGGAATTACCCCTCTCGATCCGGGCACTTTCGGAAGTGGGGTTACGGTAAGAGCAGGTAATGCAGCCAGGCTGGCTGCCATGTCTGTTAAGAAGAAGCTCTTCGAATTTGTCGCCCAAAAACTCGAAGCCACCGTGGAAGACCTTGTGGCCAAAGAGAGAAAAATCTACGTCAAGGGGTCTCCTGACGAGGGAATAGACCTTTCAGTTGCCCTCAAAGCGTATCAATATGCGGATCTACCCATGCCCATTGTGGGCAGAGGCTCGTGGATGGCTCCTGCAGCCGAGCCCACGACTTTGCTCAAGGAGGATGGAAATTTTTCTCCAAGCTATTCCTTTATGACCCAGGCAGCTGAGGTTGCGGTAGACACTCAAACAGGCAAGATAAAGGTACTGAAGATGGTGGCAGCCCACGATTGCGGAAAGGCGATCAATCCAATGCTCGTGGAGGGCCAGCTCGAAGGCTCCGTTGTGGGTGGAATGGGACAGGCCCTTTACGAGGAGGTCGTGACTGAAAGAGGGCAAGTCATGAATCCTTCATTCCTCGATTATGGTTTTCCCACCACAATGGAAATGCCGGAAATAGAGGCTATTGAGGTGGAGACAGATGATCCCCTCGGACCTTTTGGAGCAAAAGAGGCAGGGGAAGGTACACAAATATCTCCTGCGCCTGCCATTCTCAACGCTATCTACGATGCCATCGGGATTGACTTCACAGAGCTTCCGGTAACTCCCGAAAAGGTCCTCAAGGCTTTAGAGCGAAAAATATCTGAGAAAAAAGAATGAGTTCATTTGTAGACGGGCTGTTGCCCAAATCCCCTGGAGCGAACATTAAAGAATTTTGGTTAATCATTCTTGATGATCTCGTAAAAAGTCAAAATTCGATGGCAAAGTAAAAAGCTCCAAATTCAAGGCGCGCAAATCCTGAGGAATGAGGCGTACTTACAGTACGCTGCAATGACGAAGGATGCAGCGCA
>JBGVTJ010000126.1:0-2743 GCA_041862515.1 Thermodesulfobacteriota bacterium
AGGGAAGGGTCACCCATTAAGAGGCACCGGGTAGGGGGTCAGGTCTTGCAATATAGCATTTTAGAAGACGGGGACGTTGGTTCTGAAACAACTTATTTTGTGAAAGCGAAGAGATGAAGCCTCAACATTTCACATTCCCGACTAGGCTCTGATTTCTGCCCCGTCCAATTTCCCTCCACTTGACCAGTTAGATCCTCAGAATCTCACTCAAGTTCAGATTGTGAAAACTTTTCACTCTATGCCCAAATTTTCTCCAGATTTTACTGGAATTAGCAGCAAGCTATTCTGATTTCTTAATTGATACAAAGAGTTATTTGGCGTAAAATGTGGACAGGTGTTCACGAATAAGTCCTATTTGTGAAGAGAGAGGGTCAGGTCTTCATTCTTGACAAATTCGACGTAGACTAAAAGAGAATAGGGGTCAGGTTTCAACAGGCTGACCCCAGGCCTCACATCTGTGATTACTTCCTCAACAACTCGAAGAAATTTGGACAGAAGGCCATCGAAGGGAAACCAGAAGGCAGCAAAATGTAGAAGTGGATGTGTTGACACATCCACACCCATATGGGAGCATCCTGTGGCCATTCGGATCGTGGCCCTGAACTCTACTGTAGGAGGTGTAAAGTGAGTGCGCGTGTTCTTATCATTGGTGCTGGTAATGCTGGTCTGAGAATCGCTGAGGGGTTTGCTCGGTCGGCTAGGGTGAGTCAATTGGTCCTGTGCGATATTTCCCGGGACCGTGCCCCTATGGTGGGGGGAATACTGGATTCATGTTACGACTGCAACGTTAAGTTCATTGAGCTGGATGGTACCCAGCAAAAGAAAGTGGAAGAGGTTCTCCGGGCCGAGCAGCCGGATCTGGTCTTGCAATCGGCATGTCTTTTGAGCCCATGGGCGACGCTTGGCCGATCAGATCCAGTGTCACAGGCGCTGTCTCAGGCTGGTCTGGCGGTCCAACTGCCTGTACAGCTTCCGGTACTGACAACCGTGATGAAGGCCGTTCGCGAAGTAGATTTCAAAAGACCTGTGGCCAACCTGTCCTTTCCTGACGTTAGCCATATGATTCTTGATCGTTTCGGTCTTGCACCGACCATTGGACTTGGTAACGTGAGCATCTGCCATCTTCGGGTCCGAGCTGCGCTCCGGAAGAAACTGACCAAAGCGGACGGTTCCTCTGACCCTCTTCCCCTGATTCGTCTGGTGGGGCATCACCATAACGTTTACGGTGTCATGGAAGCAAAGCCCCCGAGAGATCCTGGGGAATCGTGTCGGGTCTACTTGGGTGAGGAAGGAGAGCGGGCCGATGAAGTGGCCTACCAGGGTTTCCCAATCAAGACCGGGATTGACTATAATATCATCACCGCGGCGGCAGCCCTGCATGTGTTGTTAGCCCTCTTACCCGGCGCTGAACCGTTTCGATTTTCGGCGCCGGCCCCGCAGGGATTGCCAGGGGGGTATCCTGTCGTGATCAGCGATGGAAAGGTTGAACTTGATCTACCCAATGACGTAGATCTCGCGGAGGTTAGAAATTTTCACCAGCACATGGCGCGGCTGGACGGTCTCGAAAGCGTCTCCGACGATGGGACCGTTCTGTTTTCGGAGAAGGCAAAGCAGGCGGTGGCAGAAATCGATCCGGCATTATCCGAACCGCTCACCGTGCACGACTGGATCCCCAGAGCCCTGCTTCTGAAGCGTTACGTGAGTGGTTAGCAAAAACGGCGGGGGCAGGCCTTGCAATGCAAGCGGCGCCCTTCCTGAGATCTTGGGGTCCCCAAAGCAATCCCACCAATCGAGGCAGTAAATAAAAGAGGGGGACATGCTATATTCCCCCTGTCAAGGAAAAAATGAACAATTAAGAAAGGTGAATGATTACAATATGATAGATAACACCCATTCTTCTGAAGACACGTATCCATAAAGAATCCCTCCATGATAAAAAGAGGGACGTTGTTACCTACATTGCAAAAAAATAAGGATTGAGGGATGCTGGTAGGTTTTGAGGATTAATGAACCTCATCCCTCTCTTCAACGGAAGGGGAGTGGTCTTGTTTCTTGCCTTCTATAGGAAGAGAGTAGCACTGAATAAGAGTCAAACGTAGGTTTGACCCTTTTACCTATTGACCAAATTCAAGCGAATAAAAATTGGCCTTTTGTGACGAGGAAACAAACGCATGCGTATTCCGGGCCATTCCATCCACCCATTCCGAATCATTCCGTCCACTGATTCCGATCCATTCCGTCCAGTTTGAGCGCCGATAAGATCACATAGCGACGCTGGATAATTCACCTAGGCCAGAAAAATCCGGGGACACAATACTTAATTGGTGTACAAGAGGGGGACCTTTTGATACCCCTATATATAACGTTGTTCAAAAATGACACTTTTTCCCCTAAGAATAATAACAGAAGCGGAGGACGTTGGTTCTGAAACGACTTATTTTCTGAAAACGAAGAGATGCAGCCTCAAGATTTGACATTCCCGATCAACGTCATATTTCTCCCCAATCCAATTTCCCTCCACTTGACTAGTCTTAGCTTCAATTGCGAAGATACGCTGAACCCGATTCTCCAAAAACCCCTATATGTTTCGACGTTTTTCCCTTGACCCACAAGGCCATTTCTCCTATCCTTCCCGTATCAAAGAGCGAGTTCTTATCACTTAAAGATGGCTTAAGTCTGGTCAATAATATCCGCCCTTTGAATAAGGCTACGCTTTGCTGACCTTTTACTGATTGGGATTTTA
>JBGVTJ010000127.1:0-22969 GCA_041862515.1 Thermodesulfobacteriota bacterium
TCCTCATGTCCATGGGTTCGAGAAGGTTCTTCTGTATCAAGTACTCATATTTAAAACAATCGATCAATTAAAGAAATACTCCTTATAACAGTAAAATTCAGTAAATTCCGGTAAATTATTGTGTTGACTATGTCTACCTTTGTGTGTCAAAATAAAATATTTAGGAAGAGCGAAAGGGGAGCAGATCGGGTTAAAGTCTATCTGTTGGAGGGGATCATGAAGCGTCTATCTGTTTTTGCGATGTTGTTTTTTTTGGCCATTGGATTTTCAACCATCTCACGGGCTGAAGGATATCTCCCACTACAGGGATCCGTTGGCGTTGGAGTGCGTCCTTTTGGGATATTCCCCAAAAGCGATGAGTTGCGGGGCGAAGACCTCGATTTTGAAAACGGAGTAGGCGCGGAAATTAACGTCACCTATCGCTTCCTGAAGTACCTCGCCCTAGAGGGAGCAGTTGGCTATACGGAGTTCGATATAAAAAATGAAACCCTAGCCGTTGATTGGGCAAGAATGGAGGTCCTTCCCATCTCCCTCACCCTTCAATTCCGTTGGATAAGCAAGAAACCAGAGGAGCTGAAATGGATCGTCCCCTATGCCTCCATAGGGGGAGGATACTATCTCTTGGACCTCGAGGAAAAATCCGGGTTGATTAATTTTTGGTTATCCCGTGGGGTCGCGATAGATCTCGAAATCGACGATACCTTCTTCCTCCACACAGGGGGAGGCATCGAGATCTTCCTGACCCAGCATATCACCCTCAATTTCGACGCGCGATATACCTGGGCAGAGGCGGATATAGACGAAACTCGAAGCACCGGGTTGACATCCCAAAAACTGGGCGGTACCATCAACTTCAATAGCGGATACATCGGTGGTGGGTTCAAATTCTTCTTTTAAGGTAAGGTAAAGGGTCGTCTCGAACAAAATGAAAAAAGCAGAGCCAACGGCCCTGCTTTCTCGAGGATTGCGACGTAAAACCCTCCATTTGCTATTCCAAAGATTGGGTGATCCCCTTCAACTCCCTCTTGATCTCCATGAATATCCTTTTGTAGGCTTTTTTATCAAACTGGAGCTCCATTTGCTTTGCCTTATCAGGGGAATCCTTTATCTTCCTTTTGGCACCGGGGATGGTGAATAGATCTTCGTATAATAACTTCTTGATTTTGAGAACGAGCTCGATATCCCTTTTCCGATATAACCTCTGTAAGGATCGGCTCTTATGGGGTTTTATCTCCCTGAACTCGGATTCCCAATACCTCAAAACGTGCGGTTTAACGCCCGTAATTTTACTCACTTCCCCAATCTTGTAATAGAGTTTATCGGGAATTGATTGGCCTAACCTTTTTTCTTCTTCCCCCCGTTTCAAACATCCCTCCAGGTAAATCAAGAGGCCCCTAACGGTTCAGGTCGTTCTTCAAGACTTGTGATGGTTTAAAGGTTAAAATTTTCCTCGCAGTAATCTCGATATCATCGCCCGTTTGTGGGTTTCGACCCCTTCGGGTCCTCTTCTTCCTCACAACAAAATTCCCAAATCCGGAGATCTTTATCTTCTCCCCCCGTTCCAGGGTCTCCTTCATGATATCGAAGATGGTCTCAACAACCCGCACGGCTTCTTTCTTTGAAAATCCAATCTTTTCATAGACGCTGCTAACGATATCGACTTTGGTCATCAATCCCCCTCCTTTTTCAACCCCTGCTCAAGGGTCTAAGAGTAGCCAAACGTCTTCCTCCTACCACTTTTGGGTATTGGAATCAAGTCAAAAAACGAAAAAATGACTTGAAGGCCCAACCGAATCCATTCCGCCCACCCTTCCCCCGATGAAAGAGATAATCGGAGGGCTCAGACAATCGGTTCAAATAGAAAGTTTCGGCCAAAATTCACCTTCTCCCATGCCTTGGAGTTTGCCGGTCGGTAAGCCTTATCAAAGATGTTCCTTGGCCAATTGAGCTATCTTGGTAAATCCCGCTGGGTCGGAGACGGCCAGATCCGATAAAATTTTCCGATCAACGGAAACTTTTGCCTTCCTCAATCCATTGAGAAATTGACTATAGGAAAGGCCGTTCAATCTTGCAGCAGCATTAATCCTCGTAATCCACAACTGCCTAAACTCCCTCTTCCTCACCTTTCTATCCCTATAGGCGTAATGCATGGCACGGTTTACGGCTTCGGTGGCGCTTCGGAAGAGCCTTCCCCTGCCTCCCCTATACCCCTTGGCCATTTTTAAAACCTTTTTCCTCCGCCTGATACCCCTGGTCCCTCTTGTTACCCTTGCCATGGCATTCCTCCTTCCACCCGGCCAGCATTGCCCCGATCATATCCCTACGCATAGGGAATCAATTTCTTTATGGCCTTCGAGTTGGTTTTGTTCACGACGGTGGAAGCTCTCAGGTTCCTCTTCCTCTTCGTGCTTTTTTTCGTCAAGAGATGACTCCCAAAGGCCTTTCTCCTCCTCACCTTACCGGTGGAAGTCTTTCTGAAGCGCTTCGCCGCTCCTCTGTTCGTCTTTATTTTTGGCACAACTTCACTCCCTCAGCTTTGTTCTTTTCCCTCCAAAGCTCACGAAAGAAAGGGGAAATCCTCAAAATCCGAAAATATCCCCGGATTTAATCGACGGAGTTTCGACCCCTAGCACTTTGAATCGGGGCGAGAATCATGTTCATAGCCCTTCCCTCTCGCTTCGGGGCCTGTTCAACTACAGACAATTCCTTGGTAAAGTCAATGACCCGCTTCAAGAGTTTCTCCCCGAGATCGGGATGCATGATCTCCCTTCCCCTGAATATCATCGAGACTTTGACCTTGTTCCCTTCCTTGAGGAATCGCTCCATGTGGCGGACTTTGAACTGAAAATCGTGGTCATCTGTCTTCGGCCTCAACTTGATTTCTTTAAGGTGGATGATCGTCTGTTTCTTTCTCGACTCTTGGCTCTTCTTGCTCTGCTGATACTTGAATTTCCCATAGTCCATAATCCGGCAGACAGGGGGATCCGATTTCGTCGCGACCTCCACTAAATCCAAATCCATGCTTATTGCCGTATTCAAAGCGTCATCCAAGGACATGATGCCCAATTGATTCCCGTCGGGATCTATAACCCGCACTTCCCTAGCCCTAATCCGCCTGTTAACCCTTACTTCTCGTACCTCTCTCCCTTGCTTCTTGATTTCCCTTCTCACCTCCTTACGATGGTCTCAGGGTTTTCATCCTTTCTTTCGATGAGGCATTCCCTCTCGACCATAGCGACAAATTCCTCGACCTTCATTGGCCTCAACTGCTCCCCCGCTCTGATCCGAGGGGAGATGGTATTCGATTCCTCTTCCCGGTTCCCGACAACCAGCATATAGGGAATTTTCATCACCTGGGCTTCCCTGACTTTCAGTCCTAGCTTCTCATTCCTGAAGTCCTTCTCCACTCTAACCCCCTTATCGAGCAAGGATCGAAAAACCTCCTCTGCGTACGGAATGCTCTTATCGGTAATCGTCAAGAGGATGGCTTGGACGGGCGCGAGCCAGGTGGGAAATGCCCCTCCATAGTGCTCTACGAGTACACCGATAAATCTTTCCAATGTTCCGAGAATCGTTCTATGAAGCATTACGGGGCGGTTCCTTTCCCCGTTCGTCCCGATATATGAGAGGTCGAACCGTTCGGGTAAGGTAAAATCACACTGGATTGTCGCACATTGCCATTGTCTTCCCAGGGCATCCTCAAGCTTTACATCGATCTTTGGACCATAAAAAGCACCTTCCCCCTCATTGATACTATACGGCAATCCTTTATCTTCCATGGCTTTCAACAATGCGGCGGTTGCCCTTTCCCAATCTTGATCGGTTCCGATGGACTTCTCGGGCCGAGTGCTGATCTCCATATTGTAACGAAAGCCAAATACCTTCATGAAATCAATAACCAATTCGATGATCCCCTTTATCTCATCGTTCAATTGGTCGGGCCTGCACAGGATATGGGCATCGTCTTGTGTAAACTCCCTGACCCTCAAAAGCCCGTGCAGGACACCACTCCTCTCGTGCCGATGCACCTTCCCCAGTTCAAAATACCTTATCGGCAAGTCCCGATAACTCCTGATTTTGGACTTGTAGATCAGCATGTGGGCAAGGCAATTCATCGGTTTCAAGGCATATTCTTCCTCGTCCACGCTGGTAAAATACATGAGCTCCCGGTAATTTTCAAGGTGTCCGGACTTCTCCCATAATTCCTTTTTCAGAATCTGGGGCCCCATAACGATGTGGTACCCTCGTCTTAGGTGCTCCTTCTTCTCGAAATCCTCTATAATTGTCCTGAGAAGCGCCCCTTTTGGATGATAGATTACCAATCCGGCCCCAGCCTCCTCATCAATACTGAATAGATCTAACTCCCTCCCCAATTTTCGATGGTCACGCCTCTTAGCCTCATCTATTCTTCTCAGGTAATCCTCGAGAGATCCACGGTCGGCAAAGGCCGTGCCGTAAATCCTCTGCAACATTTTGTTCCGCTCATCCCCCCTCCAGTACGCCCCTGCTACACTGAGAAGTTTGTAGGCCGTGATCTTCCCCATGGACGGGATATGGGGGCCTCGACAAAGGTCTACGAAATCGCCCGATCGATAGACGGAAACGGATTCGTCATTTAATCCCCTTAGGATTTCAACCTTATAAATCTCCCCTTGTTGTTCAAAGAGCCTTATGGCTTCGGCTTTGGGAATTTCTTCCCGGATAAAGGGGATATCTCGCTTGACAAGCTCGGCCATCTTCTCCTCGATCCGGGCAAGGTCATCGGGGGTAAAGGACCCTTCGTAGTCGAAATCATAGTAAAATCCTTTTTCGATTGAAGGGCCGATGGAGACTTTAACCCCTTTAAAGAGCTCCTTGACGGCATAAGCCATGACGTGGGAGGTGCTATGCCGGAGGATATTCAGTCCATCCTCGGAATCCAAGGAAACAAAATCAACAGAGACGGACCGTTCCAGGGGAGTATTCAGATCGACCAGCTGTCCGTCCACTCTCCCCGCTACAATTTGATCCATTAGATCTTTTCCCGATGCCTTTATCAAATCTGTAATGGTGGTGCCCCTATTCACCCGCCTTTTGGATCCGTCCGATATGGTAATCGTTATCTGTTTCATTCCCTTCTCTTTCTCAAGAAAGCAAGAAAAGGCATCATTAAAGGGGATTCACTAATGATGCCTTTTCATTCAATATTAAAATATCTGAGTAGAATACAGATTTAACCTCTCAGAATAAACGAGGCCAGGAAATGGTAGGCACGGGCGGTTTCGAACCGCCGACTTCTACCGCGTCAAGGTAGCGCTCTCCCCCTGAGCTACGTGCCTATTGAAAACGTACTTTCTTTATCAATTTTTCCAGTAATTGTCAAGCACTTTTTACATAACATAGTAAATTTATTTGGGAAACATGTCAACCCTCTTTGCGGAGAAAACCGAAAAAAGCTTCAGAGCTAATCCTCTCCCACTCGCTCGTGATCATACAAAATCATCCGATTAGGGAAAGACGTACAAAAATGGCCTTTCGGCAGCTTTTCCAGAAGGTGATGTTCTTCTTCATCTCATTGCGGACGTGAGGTTTTGGATGAGATCGGAAGCGCGCATGACCTCTCTATACCCCGAAGTCTGGGGCTTCAACTGCCGAAATTTCCCTCCGGGGAGTCATCCCCTGAACTTACGCCTTCAGATAGGGCCTCACTGAGGGCGGCGAATTCCTGCAGGGTTAGAGTCTCCCCTCTCCGCCTGGGGTCGATCCCAGCTTTCCGTAAATTTATCTCAATCTCCTCTCCCTCCACATTGAGAAAGGCGGCATTCTTAAGGGAATTCTTGAGGGTCTTGCGACGATGTCCAAAGGAGGCCTTTACGACTTTGCGAAAAGTGGGTTCATCTTCAATCTCAACCCGTGGTTTTTGAAGAAAATCAAACCTCACCACCGCTGATTCCACCTTGGGCCGGGGATAGAAGGAGGAGGACGGTACGATGAGCCGGATAGATGTATCGCAATAAAGCTGGAGAAGGACTGATAGTACCCCGTATTGTTTCTTCCCCGGGAGGGCCACAATCCTCTCCGCCACCTCCCTCTGGAGCATGAGGGTCAAGCCGGAAAGTGCTTCTCTCATCTTCACGAAACGGAAGAGAAGTTGGGTGGCAATGTTGTAGGGAAGATTCGACACCACTTTGAGCTTCTCACCCCATTTCCGGGATTCCCTCAGGAAATCGAATTTCAAGGCATCGTCACGGAGAAGCACTATGTTTTCATAATCGGCCAGGCGATCCTTGAGCAGGGCCACCATGGATTCGTCAACCTCGATGGCAATCACACTTTTTGCCTTCGAGGCCAACAGTTTCGTCATCTCTCCCAACCCGGGGCCCACCTCCAGCACCACATCTTGCGGATTTACCTCAGCAGTCCGAACAATCGCCACCATGATCCCCTTATCCACTAAGAAGTGCTGGCCAAGTCTCTTGGCCGGTGAGATGGAGTATTTGGCCAAAAGGGTCCTTACCGATCTCATAAGAGAGGTTTTTGATCCCCTTTCCTCTAATATGGTCCTTGCCTATGGGGTTTTATTCGTCCCCTTACTGGCAGAGATATCCAAGAGTATAGCGTAATTGCGGAAGCATTGGTATAGGGGTTTGCCCACTCATTATTGCCTTGGGTCTTCGGTTTTTCTGGTTTATCTGGTTTGTTTGGTTTGTTTCGTTGAGATCGTTTATCTGGTTTGGATGGTTTATTGGGTTTCTGGAGAAAACCGTTGTCCCTTCGCTTCAATGCTCAGGGACAACGGAGGTCCTGGAAAATCAAAGAAACGTCCAGTTAGTTTTGTGGAGTTTCCTGGATTTTCAACGTGACATTTGTGTAAGATATTGATTACTAATAAAATTCTGGGTTTCGCAGGTGAACGCCGCTGTCCTTTCACTTCGAAGGCACTGAAGCGAAGGGACAGCAGCGTTTCTCCCGAAGAACTCAGAAAACTGGTTTCCTCTTGACTTTTCCCCTTTTTTTGGATTGTTTTGATCCGGATGTTTCTCCTGTATACTAAACTAGTTCTCCATGGCACGGCTCACGGCTCTGGGGCAAATAGGAGAATGGATCATGAAAGTTGAAGTGGCTTTTACCGCTGATGAAGTGCAGTATAGAGATAAAAGGGATAAGATCGGAGTTGTCATCGATGTTTTGAGGGCGACAACATCGGCGGTGATGGCGCTGAAAAATGGATGTTCTTCATTCATACCCATACCGAGCATCGATGAGGCTAGAGAGGTGTCGAAAAGATTCGAAAAAGGGAAAGTTCTCCTCGGTGGAGCCAAAAAAGGGGTCAAAGTCCAGGGTTTCGATCTTGGTAATTCTCCCGATGATTATCAGGAAGAGATCGTTAAAGGAAAGCATATCGTATTTACGTCAAGCAATGGTACAAAAGCTATGCACCAATTACAGAGTGCCAGGAAGGTTCTTATCGCTTCTTTTCTTAACATATCTGCAGTATGTAATGAGTTACTCACATTCAAGGCTGATGTCGTCATCGCCTGTTCCGGCGATTTTGGAGTTTTCTCCCTGGGGGATGCCGTATGTGCCGGGATGATCGTTGACAGATTGAGCGAAACTTTGTCCGATAGGCTGGAAAAAAGTGATGCGGCTACGGTAACACAAATCTTATATGGCGTTCATAAGAAAGATATTCGAAAAATGCTTCTTGAATCTGAGTGGGGAAAATATCTCATTGGCTTGGGTTTGGGAAAAGATATTGATACGTGTGCTCAGATCGATATTACTCCCATTGTCCCTCAATTCAAAGATGGAATTATCCTCATTCATGGCAGGAACTTTGGTATCAGGAGCCAATAAGACTTCATCATAATTTCCCCATGACCTCTCCAAAAAAACTGAAGAAGACGGTTTCGGATGAGATTCGGTCAACCTTCTACCTCTCTTCTCAATAGAAGGTCTTGGAATTATGCCGAGCTTTCAAACAGGGATGGGAGAAAGAAATTGTCCCAGCTCGCAAGACCCTCGAGGGCCCTCTGTATTCCTGTTTGAACTTCTTCCCAGCAGGAATGTGATGATAGTCGCTAACGAGAACTAATGCTCTAGGTTTTTGGTCTTCAACTGCCTAAGAACAGCATTACACTTGAGTCTAAACCCCTTTTGAATTAAATTCTTAACAATTACTTGAGAAATACTGGTGTGAATAGATAACGGGAGGGATGCGAAAATGATTTACGGTAGGGGTGCGCCGAGGGGGAAAGATCACAATAAACGGGGGAAAGTAAAGGAGCCAAAAATGGAAGGAAAGAAAGGGATTGTTTTTTGGGTGATGGCTTTTTTGATGATGACAGTGACCCCCTCCGTGGTTTATGCCAAAACACCTATCACCATCTATTCATCAGTCCATCAAGATGTCCTGGCAGCTATCGCGGCTGAGTTCAACAAGAGAACTCCCGATGTCGAGCTAAAATATCTCCGCATGGGGACCACTCAGATCATTGAGCAGGTGAATGCGGAGCTCAAGGCCGGTAAGATCAAGGCTGATCTGTTGTGGACTGCCGATCCGGCATATTTTGAAGAATTGAAACAGAGGGGCCTGATTGTAAGATACCTTCCCCCCAGTGCCAAGGACATCCCTGAGGTATTTATCGACCCGGATGGATACTATGTCGGTGCCCGCATCCTCTCCATAGGGCTTATGTATAACACGAAGCTTGTAAAGGAAGCGGAGGCCCCAAGAGATTGGAATAATCTACTTGATCCCAAATGGAGAAACCAAATCGCCCATGCCAGCCCGACCTACTCGGGGTCGGCAACCGTGGCAGTTACCGCCTTGACTCAATCACCCAAATATGGCTGGGCTTACTATGAGAAACTGAGGGCGAATGGATGTATTATAATGCAAAGCCAGGGCTTAACCGAGCATAAAGTTGCTCGAGGAGAATACAGGGTTGGTATCGGGCTGGACTACGGAATCAGGAAGATGACTGCCGAAGGGAGCCCGATCCGGTTTGTTTACCCGGAGAGCGGTACGGTAACATGGGCGAGCCCCATCGCTATATTTAAGGCCTCCCAACACCAAGATGCGGCCAAGAGATTTATCGATTTTGTGCTATCCGCTGAGGGGCAGAAATTCCTAATCACGGAGTATATTGTGTCCGTCAATCCCAAGGTGGCATCGCCCAAAGGCGCCCCACCGGTGCTCGATATCCTGAAGAAGTCACTACCGGTAGATTGGGACTATCTGGTAAAAAATAGGGAGGAACTCCTGAAAAGGTTCAGTAAGACCATGTTAGAATAGTCACACAGTGGTGAAATGGGGCTGTGATCCTTCAAAAGGGATCTACGGCCCCAATTCATGGTGTAAGATATAGCAAACCTCAGGACCATCACAAAAAGGGGAGGAAGCTTGGCCTGGGGTACCTGCTCATGGGTGTGCCGGCGCTGTTATTACTCCTTGTCGTAGCCTTTCCCATTAGTTCCATCTTTTTCCGGAACGTTCGCGGCCATTATGATACGAATTTCCAATGATGCCTCAAAATAGTGCGTTTCATTGGATTTGTAGTTTCACCTTTATCTCCTCTACGATATCCGCCGTTTTTTTGACCATACCAAGCTCGTCCAGACGATCCCATCCCTCGATGATCACCAGGCCGTCATACCTCTTCCTCAGGTCTTGCAAAATCCCACAAACGTCGAGATCTCCCTGGCCCAAGAGAGAATGTGGGATGCCCTCCTTCGCGTCGCTCAGATGTACATGGGAGATTTTTTTTACCCTTCGGATAAATTCCAGTGGCCTCTCCGTTAGTTGGGCATGGGCTAAATCAAGGGTTATTCCAAAATTTTCCATCGAGATGGCTTTGAGGATATCGTTTGCCATTTCGGGTGTGGTTACCATCTCCTTTTTTCTTGGCTCCATGATCTCCATGTACACATCCACCCCAATTTCCTTCGCCCTCAGCACAAGTCCGGAGAGGGAGTCGATCTGCATCGCCCAATACTCTTCCGGAAGGTCTTTGGAGGAAGAGGTTCTCCCTGGATGGACTACCACGGATCTGGCTCCAATCTCCCCTGCGTAGTTTAATGAATCAAGCATCTGCCGCATCGACTCCCTCCGTATCCTCCTATTCATAGAGGTTATATTTACATCGAAGGAAAAAGCGTGAAGGGTAAAGACAAGGGAGGATTTGCCAAATACAAGCCTGGTCTTTTTCGCCCTATCTCTGACATAATGCTCTGCCCAGACTTCCACTCCCTCATAGTGGAGCCTTTCCGCAATAGCTATGACATCATTGAGGGGATATGACCAAAGGAGACGGCTTGCAATCCCGAATTTCAAATTGTGACCTCAGAATTTTGCTTTTGGTTCCATGTGACAAGACCGTTTTATCATGATGCGCTGAATATATCGAAAGCCCTCGGTCTTGGCTTTGCGATCTGTACCCAGGGCCTAAATTGGCAAACTGGAAAAGGCATTGAGCGTCATCGGGGATGTCTTTCCTCGCTCTAGATAGTAATGCCCGATCACCCCAATCATGGCCGCATTGTCGGTGCAGAGAATGGGGGAAGGGATATTTACCTCCACGCCTTCCTCCTCAGCTATTTCCTTCAAGCGAATTCGTAATCTCCTGTTAGAAGCTACTCCCCCGGATAAAACGATTCTGGGCAAATCGAAGGCCCGAGCGGCTTGCACTGCCTTTGAAATCAGGACATCAACTACCGCCTCTTGGAAGCTGGCGGCTATATCTTCAACTCGGGCATGGGGATGTTTTTTCACATACTGGAGTACGGAGGTCTTGATCCCGCTAAAACTGAAATCAAAGGTATCTCTGGAGATAAAAGCCCTGGGGAACGAAATCGCTTGGGGATCTCCATCTGTTGCGGCTTTATCGATTACCGGGCCCCCCGGGTATCCAAGGTTCAACAGTTTTGCGACCTTATCGAATGCCTCCCCAGCCGCATCGTCCCTGGTGCCCCCAAGCCATTCATAACTTCCTAAGTGCTTAACCCGATATAAACAGGTATGTCCGCCTGAAACAACGAGTCCAATGAAGGGAAATTGCAATCGCGGATTTTCCAAAAAGATCGCCGATAGATGTCCCTCCACATGGTTCACCCCAATGAAGGGCACGTTTCGGGCATAGGCAATTGCCTTTGCCACCGAAAGCCCCACCAAAAGGGAGCCGATCAATCCGGGACCATTGGTGACCGCGATTCCCTCCACGTGGTCCAGGGTAATGCCCGCTTTCAGTAACGCTTGCTTGATGACGGGAATGATGGCCTCGATATGCTTTCGTGAAGCCAGTTCGGGAACAATACCTCCGTACTTGCGATGTATTTGGGTTTGGGAAGAGACGATATTGGAAAGCGCCTTTCCACCCTCGGCGGTCACTGCCGCCGCTGTCTCATCACAGGAGGATTCAATGGCTAAGACGAGCATTTCTCACCCCGGAAAAAATACCATGGAAAGAATAGCTATGGCAAGATCGTGGACATCTGCGGGAGATGTATCATGTCGCCGATCAGAAAAAAGGGACTCGGAAACCTCGGAGGGGGCGCCTCATGAGCGTTGAAACAGATGGACAGTGGGTCCATCCGTAAAACAGGGGATTCCCAATAAGATCAGAGCCTTATGAAAAACTTCTTTGAGATCCGGGTCTTGATTTTTTCCCGGGACTATGATAATTTAATAACAAATATGGGGGCGCATAGTTCAGTAATGACTATGGGCGAATATCAGAGAGATGCAACTTTGCTCGCCGCCGACTTATTATGTTAGGTTTTTTTCATCACCTCCTTTCACCTAACAAACCCTGCTCTGAGGGTCCAGTCGACCACCCCCATACCCCCCTTTATTCTCAGAGGTTCCCATCAATCCATCAAAGAGCAAGGGTTATTCTCATCCGATCCTGGAAGTTGACGAAGTCCCCTTCACTCATCCCCCTCAATCTCTCTAAGATCGGATTCCGTCAGGCCAAAGTAGTGGCCGATTTCGTGTATGACCGTCCTTCGAATCTGCCGAAGTAACTCCCCCCGGGTGCGGGCAAGGGCCTCAATGGGCCTTTGATAGATGACTATCTGATCGGGCAAGACATTCCCATACCTCATTCCCCTGTGCTTTAAGGGAACCCCCTGGTAGAGCCCCAGCAGCCGCTGAGGAGACCTCAATCCGAGTTGGTGGAGGATATCCCTTGGTGGATCATCCTCCACGACAACCACAATATTCTCTAATCTATCCCGAAACTTCTTGGGCAGTTCTTTGAGGGCCTTCGAAACGAGTATCTCAAACTCATCTCTGCTCAAGCGCATTCTTCTGGACTGAATCTCCTTGTATTCATTCCCGTTAAAGAACTTCGCAACACTGGGAAAACGACCTCTGAGCTTCTGGAGAAAACCGTTGTCCCTGAGCATAATTTGCTGGAGAAGTGGGGTACCCATCGAGGGTGAGCAGGCTTCGACGTGAGTCCTCGACCCTGAGCTCGGACCGAAGGGCTCAGCCGAACGTAAGGGGAAGGCCAGGCTGGAAGGGCCGAGTATTCCCAGCCTACGAACCCCGAGAGGGTCGAAGCATTGAAGCAAAGAGACAAGGGTCTTCTCATGAAAAAAATTCTTGAGTAACAAAGAACGAGTTTTTCAAAGATCTCTCCCAGGAGTTAGGCCGAGTATGGAGCAACCATTATCTTCGATGACGAAAAGAGCCGGAAATATCTTCCGGCTCTTTAGTCCTGACGTGGAAGGTGTTCTCTTGCATTCCTCTTCAGTTTCTCGTTACGTCCGGAGCTCTGGGAGATCGTTGTAAAGATCTAGTACCTCGGGGTTGGCCAAGGCGTCACGATTCAGCACCGGTTTCCCGTGAATGACATTCTTTACGGCTAGCTCTACCTTCTTCATGTTAATCGTGTAGGGGATAGCATCCACCGCGATGATCTTAGCCGGCACGTGCCTGGGGGTGGTGTTTTGCCTTATGGCACTTTTTATCTTTTTGACCAGATCTTCCGTCAGCTGAACGCCCTGGGCCAATTTGACGAAGAGGATAACCCGGACGTCGGTCTCCCAATCCTGGCCTACCACAATGCTGTCGGCGACCTCGTCTAGGGTCTCGACTACACTGTAGATATCGGCAGTCCCGATCCTGACACCACCTGGGTTGAGGGTGGCATCGGACCGGCCGTAGATAATGACGCCTCCGGTATCCTCCCTAATCTCTACAAAGTCTCCATGATGCCATACACCGGGATACCTCTCGAAGTAGGCGTTCCCATATCTTTCCCCATCGGGATCGTTCCAGAAATAGATGGGCATGGAGGGAAATGGGGCCGTGCATACTAGCTCCGCCTGTCGGTTCCTCACCGGCTTTCCCTCCTCGTCAAAGGCCTCGACCTTCATGGCCAGGGGTCGGCACTGCAGCTCTCCGGCATAGACGGGACCAATGGGGTTCCCCAATGCAAAGCACCCATTGATATCCGTACCCCCCGAAATGGAGGCGAGTTGAAGGTCATCCTTAACCTCCCGATAAATATATTCAAATCCCTCGACGGAAAGGGGCGATCCCGTTGAAAGTACCGCCTTCAAAGGGGTCAGGTCATAATCCCTTCCCGGTTTGACACCCTCCTTTTCGATGGCCGCGATATACCTGGCGCTCGTTCCGAAGATGGTTATGTTCTCATCCTGGGCCAATTTCCAAAGGGCTCCGGGATCCGGATAAAAGGGCGATCCATCAAAGAGAAGGACAGTAGCACCGAGGGCGAGGGAACTCACCAGCCAATTCCACATCATCCAGCCGCACGTGGTGAAATAGAAGATGGTGTCCGTTCTCTTGACGTCGGTGTGGAGCATCAACTCCTTTATATGGTGGATAAGGATGCCCCCGGCACTTTGAACCATACATTTGGGCAACCCGGTCGTCCCCGAGGAATACATGATATAGAGTGGATGTTCAAAGGGGAGTTGTTCGAACTCTATCTCAAGACCACTCTCCTTGGATACGAAATCCTCATAGTGGACTGAGTTGGGAACTCCGCCGATATCGGGTTCCCTCTCCGTGTAGGGGACGACCACCACCTTTTGGATAGAAGGAAGCTCTTTGAGGATATCAGCGATACGGCCCAGGGAGTCAAAGGGTTTCCCGTTATATGAATACCCGTTGGCTGTAAAGAGGACTTTCGGCTCGATCTGTCCGAATCGATCCAGCACACCCTTGATGCCAAAATCGGGCGAACAGGAGGACCAGGTTGCCCCAATGCTGGCCGCGGCGAGCATGGCTATTACGGTTTCCATCATATTGGGCATGAACCCGGCTACTCGATCACCTACCGTGACCCCCGCATCCCTCAACGATTTTGCCAAACGCGCCACCCTATCGTAAAGCTCGGCATAGGTTATCTTGACCGAATCGTGAACCTCGCCTTTGAATATGATGGCTATGTGATCATCCCTGTAACGCAGGAGATTTTCCGCAAAATTCAGCTTCGCACCCATGAACCACTGTACACCAGGCATTTTATTGAGGTCATCGACAACTACCGTGTAATTCTTCGAATATTTGACTTCACCAAACTCCCACATCGAAGCCCAAAAGTCCGGGATATTATCTATGGACCATTGATAGAGATCGTTATACGATCCGAACTCCTTCCCGTACTTCTTGTTGACATATTCCATGAAACGATTCATGTTGGCCTGCTTTATCCGTTCTTCAGATGGCGTCCAGAGTGGCTTTTTCATAGCTGCCTCCTCAAAGACCAAATATACATACGGGTATTTCCTCCGTTTCTCTGTAAACCATATCCTCTTGGGATTGTCAACATGCTATGTGCTCGCAAATATCCCCGTCAAGCCGCAATCTACTATGGAGTTTCTCATAAGGGAACCGGTCTGGGAAACAAGGTCGTCCCTGATGATAAACATATGGGAAAGGCCGTGGAGATGGCACATAACATTGCCCAACACTCTCCCTTTTCTGTGCCCTTGACTTTAGCCGCGAATTTAATAATATATTTGAGAAAAATGAGCTCAAAGGCCTTGAATCATGACCAGAATCGAAATCGATAAGGAGCGATGCAAGGGGTGTGCCCTCTGTACTTTGGTATGCCCCCATGATCTTATCGGTATTGGGGACGAAATCAATGGTCATGGGTACTTTTTCGCGAAATGGGAGTCCAACGGTAAGTGCACCGGATGTGCCCTCTGCGCGGAAATCTGTCCCGACATAGCCATCGCTGTGTGGAAATAATCGAGGAATGCTCACCGTGAGGGACCTTTGATGGAAAGGCAACTGGTAAAGGGAAACGAGGCCCAGGCCATGGGAGCCATCGATGCCGGATGTCTCCTCTATTTTGGGTACCCCATTACCCCACAAAATGAAATCCCCGAATACCTCTCCAAACATCTCCCAAGATTAGGCGGAGAATTCATACAAGCTGAAAGCGAAATTGCATCCATAAATATGCTCCTGGGGGCATCAGCGGCGGGAGTGAGGGCAATGACTTCTTCCTCCAGCCCAGGGATTTCCTTGATGCAAGAAGGCATATCCTATTTGGCGGGAAGCGAACTGCCCGCAGTTATCGTGAATATGTCCAGAAGCGGCCCTGGTTTGGGTGGTATAGCACCATCTCAGGGGGATTATTTCCAGGCTACAAGGGGTGGCGGCCATGGTGATTATCGGGTGATCGTCCTCGCTCCATCCTCCGTGCAGGAGATGTACGATCTGACCCTGAAGGCGTTCGACCTCGCCGATACCTATCGGAATCCCGTCCTCATTCTGGGAGATGCTCTCATCGGACAGATGAAAGAACCCATGGTGAGGAAAAGACCCAAGAAACGAAAGGTCATTCCAAAACCGTGGGCATTAACCGGTGCTGAGGGGAGAAAACCGAACATATTGAAATCGCTTTACCTGAGCGATGGCGAACTGACCCAGCATAATTGGAAGTTACACGAAAAGTATCAAAGGGTGAGGGAAAAGGAGGTTCTCTTCGAAACAAGGGGCGTCGATGGGGCACCTATGGTCGTCGTTGCCTTCGGAAGCATTTCAAGGATTGTCAAAACAGCCATGGACATGGCCGCGGATGCGGGACTGAAAGTGGGGCTCTTCAGGCCCATTACGCTCTTTCCATTTCCTCAAGATGCCCTTAATGCGATCTCTCGATCCATCAAAGTCTTCCTAACGGTAGAGCTCAATACTGGACAGATGGTTGAGGATGTCAAGCTCTCCGTGAAACGTGACGCCCGGGTTTCCTTTTATGGTCGACCCCCTGGATCCATTCCCATCCCCGAAGAGATCCTCGGGGAGATCAAGAAATACTACGCTACATAGATGGCGACACATGTCTTCGATACTTGGGACCATCGGTTTTGAATGTACTCTCTACATACTTCGCATAAGGAGAGCTAACAGGAAATTGCCAAAAGCTTTACGACAGGAAGGGAGAAATCTTGAAAGTGAAAAGTAAGCAGCCGGAAAGTATGATCCTCGTGAGACAAGCATTTAAGAGGCCGGAAAGTCTGACCGATGTCCCCTTCCATTTTTGTTCGGGCTGTCACCATGGAATCGCCCACCGCTTGGTTGCGGAGGCCATCGATTTCTTCGGTATCAGGGGCAAAACCATCGGGGTAGCCTCCGTTGGTTGTTCCGTTTTCCTTTACGACTATTTCAATGTCGATGTTGTGGAAGCGCCTCATGGAAGGGCCTCTGCTGTTGCCACTGGGGTGAAAAGGGCAAGAGAAGATCGAATTGTATTTACTTACCAAGGCGATGGGGATTTAGCCTCCATTGGTATTGCTGAGGTCGTTCATACTGCCAATCGGGGCGAAAATATCACCATTATCTTCGCCAACAATGGGGTCTATGGGATGACCGGGGGGCAAATGGCCCCTACGACCCTTTTGGGACAGAAAACAACCACCAGTCCTTATGGCCGAGACTTCGCCCAGGACGGTTATCCAATTCGCATGGCCGAAATGCTGGCAACCCTTGAAGGGAGCGCTTTCGTGGCCAGAGTAGCCGTCAATAATCCCGCCAATCTCATGAAAGCCAAAAAAGCCGTCCGCCGGGCCTTCCAAATGCAAATGGAGGGGATGGGGTTCACTTTCGTCGAGTTTATCCTGGCTTGTCCCACCAATTGGGGTCTTTCGGCCATTGAGGCTAATCAGAGGGTGGCGGATCAGATGATCCCCTACTTCCCCTTGGGGATCTTCAAAGAGAGAAAGATGGCGGATTATCTATAGATGACAGATGCCGCGGAGTTCATATCGGATAGATGGGTTCGGATAACCGATAGCAGTCAAAGAACCAAATTCTAAATCCGAAGCACTAAATACTAACAATATCTAAATCCAAATGACCAAAACCTTGAAGTCCGCTCTTCTAAATCAAACTGTTTTGAGTTTTCAATTTCGGTCATTTGAATTTGTTTAGAGTTTAGAAAATTAGTATTTAGGATTTGTCTGCGTATGTACAACGACGTCATCATAGCGGGATTTGGGGGGCAGGGTATCCTCCTAGCCGGTAATATCTTGGCCTATGCGGCGATGAAGGAAGGCAAGCACGTTACCTTTTTGCCCACCTATGGCGTGGAAATGAGAGGGGGTATTGCCAATTGTACCGTGGTAATCTCCACCAAGGAGATCGGATCCCCCATTATTGGCAGCCCTCTTTCCGCCATCATCATGAATAACCCTTCCCTGATGAAGTTCGCACATCATCTGAAACCCGGAGGGCTCCTCCTCGTAAACTCCTCTTTGGTGAATCCCAAAAATGTCTCCAGGAGGGAAGTCGAGTTGGTCCCCATACCGCTCAACGAGATCGCTTCCAAATTGGGCAATGCCAAATTGGCCAACATGGTCGCCCTTGGAGCATATGTCGAGAAGACCCAGGTAATCAAAGAGGCCTCAATACGCGACGCTCTCACCAACGTCCTGGACGAACGGCATCACGATATGATCCCATCCAATTTAGAGGCAATAAAGCACGGGAGGGAATTTATTCGGGATCGGTAGGAGGAGAGGCGGACTACTGATAGCCAGCGAGAGGAAATGATTATCCTCTCTCAGCCAAGAGGAGGACCCGTATGGGAGAGAATAAGACCCCCGTGGAAATGAAAGTTGGTGAGAGGATAAGGGAGCTCCGGGAAACGAAAGGCCTATCACTGAGGGAAATGGCCGATTTGACGGGGTTCTCAACAGCCCTTCTTTCCCAGATGGAAAACCATCTCATTTCCCCCTCCTTGGGTACGCTGATCAAGATATCAAGGGCTCTGGAGGTCCATTTGGGCTATTTCTTCGGAGAGGGTTCCGGGGAACCATATAGTATTGTGAGGAAGGATGAAAGGAAAAAGGTATCGAGATTCGCCTCCAAGAATGGGGTGAAATACGGATATTCCTATGAATCCCTGGGCTTCGAAAAGAAGGACAGGCATATGGAGCCCTTCCTAGTTATTTTGGAGCCGGCAACGATCAAATCTACCAAGACATCCACCCATGAGGGAGAGGAGTTCATCTTCGTCTTGGAGGGCGAAATGGAGGTAACCCTTGGCACTCACACCGATATCCTCTACCCGGGTGATTCCATTTACTACGACTCGACCATCCCCCATCGGGTCCAGTGCCGGAAGGACAAGGAGACGAAAATCTTGGCCGTTCTCTACACTTCCAAGACCTAGCGGTGGCCAAGTCCACGGACTACTGTCTTTCTCTACTTCCCTTCTCATGATCTCACCATTTCATCTCCTCGATTAAGGCTCACAAAGGGTTTCCACTACTTCCATTTTCCAGGGACCTAGCACTTCAGGGAGTTTCACGACTGTTACTCACTCTTTGACCAGATTATCCTCATGGACATTGATGTTCTCCGGAAGCCAGGAAATTTCCCGTACTTTTTCGTTGACAAAGAGGAAGTAATCTGATACTAAAACGACACTTCAAATGGATACACTGTGGTATGTGTACATATTGATGTGCATTCATGCCGAATTTCTCTGAGGGAATGTAGATGCTCCGAAGTGATAATCAGTCACCGGAGTCGCCCCTGCTGAAGGTGGAGGATATCCATATCTCCTTTGGTGGGGTCGCTGCTCTCACGGGTGTCAGTTTTGAGGTCAAACCGGGGGAAATCTTCTCCCTCATCGGCCCTAACGGTGCTGGAAAAACCGTTATGATGAACTGTATCAATGGTCTCTACCGTCCCCAGAAGGGAAATATTTACTTCGATGGGAAATTGATTTCCGGCCTCAGCCCCCACCAAAGGGCTGCAATGGGCATCTCCCGAACCTTCCAGAAAATAGAGCTCTTCGGCGGAATGACCGTTCTGGACAACATCCGCCTTGGTCGACACATCCACCTGAAATCAGGCATCTTCAGCGGTTCTATCTATGTCGGGAAGACGGCTCGCGAGGAGATCGAAAGCCGCAAGTTTATCGAAGAGGAGATCATCGATCTCTTGGAAATCGAACACATCAGAAACCACATTACCGGGATGCTCCCTTACGGGATGCAGAAAAGGGTGGAATTGGCCAGAGCGTTGGCCCTCAACCCGAAAATAGTCCTCCTCGACGAACCCCTGGCGGGCCTCAACCTGGAGGAAGTTGAGGACATGGCGAGGTTTATCCTGGATATCAATGAGGAAGAGCGCTGGCAGATAACCTGTGTCCTGGTTGAGCATGACATGGGCGTAGTGATGGATCTGTCGGATCGGGTTATGGCGCTCAATTTCGGCGAGAAGATCGCCGAAGGACCCCCTGATGAGATTCAGAAACACCCCGATGTAATAAAGGCATATCTGGGCGAAGTGGAGGAACTCTATGTCACCCGCCGATGAAAAACAGTTTCCGGGAGAAATCGAGATTACCCGTGATCTGACCATACCTAAACTCCTCCTCAAGAACGCCGAAAAATTCGGGGAACAGAGGGTGGCCATGAGGGAGAAGGAGTTCGGCGTCTGGATTCCGTACACCTGGAGGGAATACCTGGAAAACGTCAAGTTTCTTTCCTTGGGGCTGGTCTCCATGGGGCTGGAGAAGGACGATAAGGTAGTCATGATCGGCGATAACCGCCCTGAAGGTCTGTGGGCGGAGATGGCGGCCATGTGTGCCGGTGGGATCGGGGTCTGGCTCTTTCAGGACTGCTTAATGGATGAGGTCCAATACATCGTCGATCACTCCGATTCCAAATTCTATTTCGCCGAGGGACAGGAGGAGGTTGATAAGGCCCTGGCCATTAAGGACAAATGCCCCAAATTGACTAAGATCATCTGGGATGATCCAAAGGGGATGAGGAACTACGATGATCCCATCCTCATCAGCCTCAAAGAGGTCCAGGAGTTGGGAAGGAAACTGGATCGCGAAAAACCGGGGCTCTTCGAGGATCTGGTGAACCAGGGGAAGGGGGATGATATCTGCCTCCTCTTTTATACCTCAGGGACCACGGCATTACCAAAGGGGGCATTGCTCACCCACTACAACATGCTCACCATGGGGCAAAATCTGATGAGGGTAGACCCAAGTTATGAGAGCGAAGACTTCGTCTCATACCTCCCCTTTGCCTGGATCGGGGAGCAGATGATGTCCATATCCTGCGGCCTTCAGGTGGGATTTACCATCAACTTCCCCGAGGAACCCGAGACCTCCCAGGAGAACGTGAGGGAGATCGGGCCCCATGTCATGTTTGCCCCCCCGAGGCTCTACGAACAGATGACCCGGACCGTTCAAGTGAAGTATCTCGACGCAACGTGGTTAAAACGCAAGGCTTATGAACTGGCCATGAAGATCGGATATCACGTGGCCGACCTGAAGTTTGAAAAGAAATCCTTCCCCTGGTATTGGAAACTCCTGAACTACCTGGCCTACCTCTGGTGCCACGAAAAACTCCGTGACCATCTGGGACTGAGCAGCGTGAGAAATGCTTACACCGGCGGTGCCGCCATGGGACCGGATCACTTCCGGTTCTTCCATGCCATTGGGGTAAATTTGAAACAGATTTACGGGCAGACTGAGATTGCCGGTATCTCGGTAGTCCACCGAAACGATGACATCAAATTCGATACGGTGGGAAAACCCATTCCCGAGACCGAGGTGAGGATCACCGAGGAGGGCGAGATTATCTCCAAAAGCCCTTCGGTCTTCCAGGGGTACTATAAGATGCCCGAGGAGACCGCAAAGACCCTCAGGGATGGGTGGCTTCATTCCGGCGATACGGGGTTTATCGACGGTGATGGACACCTCGTAGTCTTCGACCGAACCAAGGATATCATGATCCTCAGGGATGGCTCCAAATCCTCCCCCCAGTTCCTGGAGGCACGATTGAAGTTCAGCCCCTTTCTCAAGGACGCCTGGGTCATCGGGGATCACAAATCTTATGTGACGGCCGTTATCTGTATCGACTACAATACGGTGGGGAAATGGGCCGAAGACCGTGGCATTACCTACACCAGCTATCCAGAACTGTCCCAGCTGCCCGAGGTCTATGAGTTGGTCCAAAAGCCCGTCATGGAGGTAAACAAGACCCTTCCCGGTCCGGCAAAGATCAGAAAGTTCGTCAACCTGTACAAGGAGTTCGACGCCGATGACGATGAGCTCACGCGGACGAGAAAGATCAGGCGAACCTTCGTGGAAGAGCGGTACAAGGATATCGTAGATGCCCTCTACTCGGACACCGATACCATCCATATGGATACCAACATCACCTACGAGGACGGCAGAGTTGTTCAGATTAAGACCGACCTCAAGGTGGCCAACGTACCGGTCACGGAGGGAACATAATGGAACTTTTCGTTCAAATGTTTGTTACCGGAATTATGCTCGGCTCTATCTATGCCCTGGTCGCCTTGGGATGGACCCTCATCTACAAGTGCTCAGGGGTACTCAACCTGGCCATGGGGGAGTTGACCCTCATCGGGGCCTATATCTGTATTACCCTTTATGGATGGTTTAACTCCGTAATGCCCGTCACAACGGCCTTTATGTTTGCCATGCTCTGCACCCTCATCATGGGAATCGTCCTCGGCCTGTTGACCGAGCACCTTGTCCTTCGCCCGATGATCGGGGAGCCTGTACTCAGTGTGATCATGGTCACTGTGGGGCTCTCGTTCTTCTTCAAGGGGATGATCTTCACCCTTTTTGGGGCCGACACCAGGGTCTTTGATCCCCCCGTCTTCCGCTTGAAGCCCATCATGTTCGGCAATATCGCCATCGGTAGCGTCTACCTTTGGAGCTTCATCGCCGCCATCATATTGCTGGTGGTCTTCGTCTGCTTTTTCAAATACACCCGGTGGGGGCTCTCCATGCAGGCCACCGCCGATGATGAAATGGCTGCCCTCTCCCTTGGGGTCAGCGCCAAATTCGTTTATGCCCTTGCCTGGGGCATCGCCTTTATGGCGGCCGGGGTAGGAGGAACACTGCTCGGCAATATCAACGGCCTCAATATATCTGTGGGCTACCTGGGTCTCCTGGTGCTACCCGCCGTGGTCCTCGGGGGGCTCAACTCCGTACCCGGGGCCATCGTGGGGGGATTGACCATCGGCCTCCTCCAGAACTTTACCGGCGGATATCTGGACAGGTTCTTTCCCGGTGGGGTCAAGGAAATCGCCCCCTTCGCCATCATGGTCATTTTTCTCCTCTTCAAGCCCTACGGCCTCTGGGGGTGGGAGCGGATAGAAAGGGTATAAATCTATTTAGAAGGGGTTTGTTATGGGCTTCTTGCCGTGCGGTGTCTATCACGAATACTATCAAAAGGATCACGCCTGGTGGCAGACCAAATTCGTGTATGGCAAGATGGTGCTCCTCGTTCTGGTACTCATACTCTTCCCATACCTGGTTAGCTCCATGTGGCTCAGCGTGGCCTACACAATTTCATACTATATCATGGCCTGCATGGGGGTTCAGCTCCTCATCGGCTACTGCGGACAGATCACCCTTGGCCATGCCGCCTTCGTGGCCGTGGGTGCCTATACCAGCGCCATGATGGTTCTTTTCATCCCCTGGCCAAAACTGATCGTGGATTG
>JBGVTJ010000128.1:0-5588 GCA_041862515.1 Thermodesulfobacteriota bacterium
GAAACGCGTAGTACGCCTTTCTCAGGAACTCAATCGGAGGGTAGCAACAGTCAAAGAAGCAAGGGACCTTTTTCGAATAGTCCATTAATTGAGGGAGGAAGCCCGCTGTGGGCTTAATGTAAACCGATAAATTCAAGGGGGGTGAAATCAATGAGAAAATCTTCACGCGTTTTAGGGATCACTGCTTTGTTGGTTGGTCTCTCCTTTTTTGCCGCGTCGGGCACTTCCCACGGGGTGGAGATGACCATCGCTACGTTTCATCCTCGCACGGGAACAGCAGACGTGGAGGGGCTCTACCATTACAAAGATTTGGTAGAGAAGCGCAGCCAAGGGGAAATCAAGATCAAGGTCTTCTATGGGGGCACGCTGGGTGGCGAGAGGGAATTGGTGGAGCAGTTGAAGCTAGGAACGGTTCAGCTCTGCCTCGGCGGGTGGGGAACCCGCGGCGCCTACGTAAAGAAGATTATTCCCTGGGGTGTTCCTTATCTCTTCTCCGACAAGGAAGATATTCTGCGCTCCATCAAGGGTCGCATCGGGAAAGAGGTGAAAGCGGCTTACGCGAAGAATGGCATTGAATGGAACGGGGTTTACTTCCGCGGAAACCGTCAGTTGACGACGAACCGGAATGTTAAGGTCCCGGAGGACCTCAAGGGGATGAAAATCCGCCTCCCCGAGAACCCCGACTGGCTGGTGGTCTGGAAGGCCCTCGGCTGTCTACCCACACCGATCCCCTCTCCCGAGATCTTCAGCTCCCTGCAAACGGGAGTCGTGGAGGCACAGGAGAATCCCGTCTCGTCCAACTATAACCGGAAGCTCTGGGAAGTCCAGAAGTATACGGTCATGACCAACCACATCGTAGATATTCAGTCGTACCTGTTGAGCAATAAGTTCCTCAACCAACAGAGCAAGAAACACCAGAAGCTCCTCATTCAGGCGTCGGTGGATACCATGGAGTGGTGTACCAAGTTCGCCGCCGATATGGAGGGAAAGCTCATAAAGGAAATGGAAGGGCACGGAATGGAGTACCTGAAACCAGACTTGAAACCCTTCCAGAAAGTCGCCTTAGGTACCATGGATTTCTTCAAAAAGACCTGGGAACCCTGGGTGTACGAGGAGACCATGAAGGTGCTGGGACAGTAAGGTCTTCTTCCTTTGAATCAAGCCGACGTGGAGAAAGCGGGTTTCCTCCTTATCTGGAATTAATTGGAGTAATGATAAAAAAACTCTCCAAGATCATATCATATTCTTTTGAAACCGTTTCGGTAGTATTCCTCGTCTGTGTTCTGGTCACGGTTATTCTCCAGGTCTTTTTTCGATACGTGGCGAGAATTGTGGTGCCCTGGACCGAGGAGGCCGCCCGGTACTTCTGTATATGGATGGTCTTCATGGGTGTCGTGGCGGCCGTCGCCCAGGAATCTCACATCAAGATCACCTTCCTTGTGGAGCGGATTCCGGCAACGGCGAAGAACTTATTTTCATTACTCTCATTCGGGATCGTTTTTATTTTTAACGTCATCATCCTCCTGGGTAGCATCGACCTCGTGAGGCTCAATTGGGGCCAGGAGGCGGTAACCTTTCCCCTCAGCGTCGGCGTTCTCTACCTGGCGATCACCGTTTCCTCCGCCGCAATACTCATCCTCCTCATATTCATCATCGCGGGACGACTGAGGACCATGTTGGGAAGCGGGGAAACGTAAGTGCCGTTGAGAGTCATCGAAAGCCGAGGCTATACGGATCCAGGGGGCAGGGTTGAAAGGGAGGTGATATAGATCGAGATCCTTTTCGTGTTCTTCCTCCTCCTCATCGGGCTGTTACTGCTCGGTATTCCCGTGGGATACTGCATTGGGGTAACTTCCATCGTAGCACTGGTGATCAAGTGGGGGTACCCCAGTCTCTCCTTCGGTTTGATTGCCCAGATGCTGGTCTACGGGATCAACAACTTTCCTATTCTGGCGGTCCCCCTGTTCCTCCTGACCGGAGCACTGATGAACGAGGGAGGCATCAGCAGCCGGATATTCGGCTTCGCGGGGAGCCTTGTGGGACACATTCGGGGCGGACTTTCCCATGTGAACGTGTTGGCCAGTTTCATCTTCTCGGGCATGTCCGGTGCCGCGGCCGCTGACGCTGCAGGCTTGGGACAGATCGAAATTAAGGCCATGATGGACGCTGGTTACAGCAGGGACTTCAGCTGCGCCGTGACCGGAGCCTCCGCCACGATCGGTCCCGTAGTGCCCCCCAGCGTCCCCTTAGTCCTGTATGGAGTTTTGGCTGGTACTTCCGTGAGCAGGCTTTTCATCGGCGGATTGGTCCCAGGCACCCTGATGGTGATATCACTCATGATTCTCTGCGCTCTCATCTCGAAGAGGAGGGGGTACCCCAAGGGAGACCGTTTTCGCCTCGATCACTTAGTTGTGACTCTCAAGAAGGCTTTCCTTCCGCTCCTGACACCGGTGATTATAATCGGGGGGATCTGGACGGGGGTTTTTACCCCCACCGAGGCCGGGGGAGTCGCGGCGCTGTATGCGGGCGTGTTAGGTCTTTTCGTTTATAGGGAGATCAAACCCAGGGTTCTGGTAGCTACTTTACGGAACGTGGCGAT
Source organism: Thermodesulfobacteriota bacterium (assembly GCA_041862515.1). Lineage (GTDB taxonomy): Bacteria > Desulfobacterota > BSN033 > WVXP01. The sequence goes on from JBGVTJ010000128.1 coordinate 2,600, forward strand.
AACCTCTACGGCAATCCTGTTCATTCTGGCCTGTGCCATGATTTACAACAGCGCTTTGACGAGAACCCAGGTTCCTGAATTGGTCACGAGTGTACTCTTTTCCATCAGCAAGAATCCCTTTGTTATATTGATGTTATTGAACCTCGTGTTGTTCATCTGCGGCTGCTTCATGTCAACCGCTGAAACGATTACCCTTTTGACACCGTTGATCGCACCCCTACTGCCTAAGTTCGGCATAGACCCAATTCACTTTGGGCTCGTGATGGTCTTAAATCTCATGATTGGCCAGTTAACGCCACCTTTCGGAATTGTCCTTTACGTGTTGGTCCGTGTTGGAAATATCGAGTTTGGCAGACTGGTCAGAGCCTGTGTGCCTTTTTACTTTCCGATCGCTGCTGTGCTGTTTCTGATTATATTTTTCTCGGATCTGGTCACGTTCCTGCCGAATATGGTTTTCGGAAAATAGATTCCGAAACACCTGGAACGGAACCCAATACATGGCGGAGGAAGCGACTATGAAAAAGAACTTGTTCGCTTATGCAAAAGACATGGAGTATGTGGTACACAAAACCCAAGGCCGTCATTCCACCCTGATTGTGACCGAGGAGGACATGGGTTCTCACGGCTTCATTGTCGGTTGCCATACCATGGACCCGGGCGGGGGTGCGCCGGAGCACACTCACGAGAAAGAACAGGAAGCCATGTTCTTCTATGAGGGAAGGGGCATTGCTACCATTGATGGGGTCGAATACGAGATCCGGCCTGAATCGGTCATGTTGGCACCGCCAAAAATCAAACACAGGATTCAGAATACCGGAAACGGTCCGCTGAAGTTCGTGTTCGTTTACTGCCCTCCCCTACCGGAACATATCAGTCGGGAGGAATATTTCAAACGGGCCAAGGATAAGATCTAGGAAGGTTAGCTGTTCAAGATGTCCTTTGAGATGTCCGATCGGTCGGGGTTAAGTCTTACGGGTCTGTTGCCCTAATACCCTTTCGCTCTCTGAAAAGAATTTTTGACCAATCTAGAGTTCGCTCCACTGCAAACCCAAAACTCGCCTTTCAGGCTCAGACATTGGATTTGCGGCCGTTTCGCTTCACTAAGAATGGTTACCAAAAATTCTTTAATGTTCGCTCCAGGGATTTCAGCAATAACCCGTTACCGTTCCATTCCATCGCAATTTGCGTATTTCCATCTTTTGAAGGTAGGCTTCTAGCAAAGCTAGAGAGGAGATGATAAAATTGTCAATCGAGAAGATTACATTGATCAGCACAGGCCTCAACACTGGTGCCCTGATGAGCCAGTTTTTCGCGAAGGAACTTCCGGAAATCAGCATTCATAACGTCGTGGATGATAGCCTCGTCAAGGAGATCATCGCCAACAATAATGTCATCAATGTCATCCCTCCGGGTGTGGTTCGACGGGTTTGCTCGTATGTGATATCGGCGGAGATGTCCGGAGCAGATCTGGTGGTTATCACCTGTTCAAGCATCTCCGTGATAGCACGCGTGGCGCAACATTCGGTTGGGATTCCCGTCATGAGAATCGATGAACCAATGGCTGAATTGGCGGTCGAAAGGGCCGACCGAATCAAGGTATTGGCAACAATTTCTTCTACCCTTAACCCTTCCGTGCAATTGATAGAGGAAAAGTCCCGGCAACAGGGTAAGGAGGTAGTCTTGGGCTCCTTCCTCTGTGAAAGGGCCCGCCAATTTCTGGATGAGGGCAATCCAGAAGGACATGATCGCATCCTACGGGAAGAGATTGAGAAGGCCCTCAAGAATTTCGATATCGTAGTGCTCGCCCAGGCCTCTATGGGAAGGGTCTTAGATACATTGGATGTTGAAAAACGGAGAAGCGTTCTCACGAGTCCCGCACTGGCCATCGAGCATATCAAGAGAAAGTTTTTGTTAAGTTGATGAAAGAGCGCATCCAACGGCTGCATAATGGGAGATGAACGGGAGAGAGGTGAAGTGAACGGGTACAGACCATTGATCGGAATCAGCGTGGGGGATCCGGCAGGTATTGGACCCGAAATTACCGCTAAAGCGCTCGCATTGCCCGAAATCTATGATATCTGTAGACCCCTAGCCGTTGCCGAATCTGAGATGATGAGGGATGCGGTGAAATTCTCCGGATTGGATGGGGAAATTCATGCTGTCTCCTCTCCGAGCGAAGGGCTTTATAAGCTCGGGGGCATCGATGTCCTGGACATGAAGAATATCGACGCCAAATCCATTCGACACAAGGTAGTTTCGTCCGAATGTGGGCGAGCATCCTTTGAATACGTGAGAAAAGTAATTGAGTTGGCCATGTCCCATGAGATTGATGCGACCGTCACCGGGCCGATAAACAAGGAAGCCATAAATCAGGCCGGATTCCACTACTCCGGCCACACGGAAATCTACGCCGATTTAACCCGCACCAAGGATTACGCCATGATGCTCATGCACGAGCAGTTCCGCGTGATCCATGTCTCAACCCACGTTTCCCTCAGGGAAGCCTGTAACCGGGTAAAGAAGGATCGGGTCTATAAGGTCATAAAACTGGGCTACGATACGCTGAGACGGTTGGGAATCGAAAATCCAAGAATAGCCGTTGCCGGATTGAATCCCCATGCAGGGGAAAGTGGCCTCTTTGGCCGCGAGGAGGTCGAAGAGATCGAACCCGCAATTGACCAGGCCCAAAGAGAAGGTTTAGCCGTTGAAGGCCCCATACCACCGGATACCGTCTTCTCGAAAATGCAAGGCGGACAATATGATATCGTTGTCGTGATGTACCACGATCAAGGCCATATTCCCACGAAGGTCCTTGGTTTCCAGTACGACGAGAAAACGAAAACCTGGGACTCGGTATCAGGTGTCAACATCACCCTGGGACTTCCCATCATCCGGGTTTCCGTTGATCATGGCACGGCATTCGGGAAAGCGGGGGAAGGGAGGGCCAACCCCCAAAGCATTATCCAGGCCATAAGAATTGCGGTGCGAT
>JBGVTJ010000129.1:0-5211 GCA_041862515.1 Thermodesulfobacteriota bacterium
ATGGAAAAAGGACAGGATCGTCATGCCAGGATCAGGCTCCGTGCCAAGTGGGGGAGTCTCTCCGTAGGTATCGTTTACTGCCTGTTTTTGTGCCCAAAAAATGAGGTTCTTTGAAAAGGTTACCCCACCCGATAGCGCTCGATGACTTCATCGTCAAGGTCAACGCCGAGGCCGGGCCCTTCTGGCACTGCAATGTAGCCATCTACCACGGGCAATTTCTGCTTTGTCAGGTCCTGTCTGATCGGGGTCTCTTCCACGCAGTATTCCAAGATAAAGGCACTCTTGCGCGAAGCCAGCCAATGTAAGCAGGCAGCCAAGCCGATGGTATTGGTGTAGAAGTGATTGACTACTTTAAGGCCACAGTCTTCCGCGAAATCGGCCACTCTGGTGGCATCGGTAATGCCGGTGTTTTCGGTATCTATCTGGATGATGTCGATGCCACTCTCTTCGATGAAATGCCGGTGAGCAAACCTTCCTGCTTCTCCTTCACCGGCGGCGATGGGAATGGGGGAAGCGCTGGTCAGCTTATAATAACCCTCTACGTCCTCCCGGTTCAGCGGCTCCTCCAGGAACAGGATGTCATAATCTTGGAATTGCTGTGCGCGCCTTATGGCAGTGTTAGTATCCCAGCAACAACCAGCATCAATAATGAGGTCGTTATTATCGCCAACGCCGCGACGCCCGCCCTCAACCAGTTCCAGGTCTAGCTTTTCGCTCTGACCCATCGGTGTCCAGCCAAATTTGACCGCGGTGAAGCCCTCGTTAATCCATCTCTTGCCGATTTCACAGGTGCTTTTGCCATCGGGACCGAACAGGATACTGGCATAGGCGCGGAGCCTCTTCTGGAAAGCACCTCCCAAAAGCTGGTAGATGGGTTGATTATAGTACTTGCCGGCGATGTCCCATAAGGCGATATCGATGGCGGCAATGGCATGACAGATTATTCCCCGCCTTCCCAACCGGAGGTTTTTCGCCTGGAGCATATCATTGATGAGCCTAATATCTAAGGGGTTCATCCCAATTAATAACCTGGCTAGCCCAGAGGCACTGGCTCCGCTGAGCGGTGCCTCGATGAGAGCCTTTACCACATGAGGCGAAGAGTAAGAATCCCCGATACCAACGATACCCTCGTCAGTGTGGATTTTTACAATAACGGCATCCTGGGCAGATGAGAACTTCTCTCCGGAAACCTCTTGCTCCGGTAAACGAAGTTCAATTGCCTCGACTTTGGTAATTTTCATGGCTGGCTCCTACGTTATCTACGTTTGGTTATGGATATTAAGCTAAACCAAGAAAGCGCTTTGCATTTCCTCCCAAGATGAGGTCTTTTTCTTCCTGCGAAAAATCTTTTATCCCTATGCCTAATTGCATAACCGGTTCCGGTATTTTCAAGTTTCTCATGATATCAAACCACTCTTTATGTGTCGGCAAGGGTGGGGTTTTGATAAATGGCCAGTCACTGGCCATCAAAACTGAACCCGGGATCCTATCCATGAGATATCTCATCTGGTTGAGGAAATGCCAGTGACTATTCAAGTATAAGTGCTGGTACTGAGATATATCCACGACAATCCTTCCGGGACGGTAAGAAACAATTTCAACACAGAGATGGTCAAAGCCTCGGGCAACATGCGCCGCGATAATTTTCATTTTGGGATACTTGAGCGTCAGGACATCCATATCGAGAGGATTGCCATATTTCATGAGGAAAGGCAGTGGGTCGACGCCCAGATGGAGGAGGACTGGTAGCTCAAGTTCATTTATCTTGGCCATATAGGGCTGGATTCTCTCATCGGTGAGCCGATAACTCGTCGGGAAGGTCTTGACACCCTGCAGCCCCCATTCCGTTACCGCTTTTTCCAGGAATTTTGCCGCCTCCTTCCTGAGCGGATCAACATTCACAAAACCGATAAGTCGGTCAGGGTACTTTTTCTGGCATTCGGCGATATATTCGTTGGTTCGCCAAATTGAGATTTTCGGTTCCTGCTGACACATGAGTCCAAAATCCAGCGGGGAAATGACTGATTTGTCAATGCCAGCTTCATCCATCTCTCTGATCAGAGTCTCAGCGGTCGCCCAGAGGTCCGATTTCCGTTTCTCGGCGCCTTCTTTGCCGAATTTTTCCTCCCAGACCCGGTAAAGCGCATCCCGGAACACTTGGGGTAATGCCTCAGGTGCTTCAAAGAGATGTGCATGCACATCAATTACCTTTTTGTTATCCTCTTTATCCACCGCAACCTCCCGTATTCCCGCCCTCTCTTAATGATTGAATCTTATAAAGTTTCTACTCCCTGCCAATGAGCAGCTTTACAGTTTTTCTCACGATATTCACGCCCATCAACAGCCCGCCCACTGGAATTGCGACATAAACCCAATTCAACGTAATACGAACGGTAGCCGAGATCTGCCCTGATGTGAGTTTCGTCAAGTAGATCCCCTCTTTCAGGAAGATCAGCACCAAAATAAAGAGAACGAGGAGGTTCGCCACCACTCTCATGGAACGCTGTATTTTATGGGGCATTCTGTCAAGGAAAAAAGTCAACGTGAGGTGCCCTTCGCCGAGCATGACGACCGCTGACCCCACGAATACCATCCAGACGTACATGAAGCAACATATCGCCTCGCTCCAGGTCAATGGCGATCCCAGGACATATCTGAAAATCACCTGCACAAAGGCCAGAGCGAGGATACCGAAGAGCAGGGCAATGACGAGAATTTCCCAAAGCTTATCCCAGTAGCGTTGTATCTTAGACCACATCGAGAGCCCCCGACAAGACGATCCCCCCCTTATCTGGATTCATCCCTTCACTTTAAGAAGGTGTTAGGGATAAAAGTGATTAAACAGGGGAAGAAAATTAAAATCAACACCGCACCGTACGTAATGAACAGAAATGGGATCGTTCTCAAGATGGACTGTGTGACATCGCCTCCAGCCATGCTGCAGGCCAGATATAAAATAGGCGCCACGGGAGGTGTGATGCCCCCCACGATAATGGTGATGAGGGAGACCATGGCAAAGTGTAATGGATCGATCCCCGCCTGAACAGCAAGTGGGTGTAGAGCAGGAATGAGAATAAATGTCGCGGCCAGCGACTCGAGAAAACAACTGATAGCTGCCAAAAGCGCTGTTATGATGATGAGAATCAAAGTGGGATTATTGGTAATGCTGAAGACCGCTTGCGCGAGTGCGGATGCAAAGCCTTTCTGAGCGAGTAACCACGCCATAACAAGTCCCGCCGCTGCCAACAACATGACCTGAATCGTCCTGACAGCAGACGTAAGAAAAATCTTTGGAAGATCACGTAAACGGGCATCCTTGTAATAAAGGAGGCTCACTATCAGGCCGTAAACACAGGCTATCGCTCCTGCCTCGGTCGGAGTGAAAACGCCAAAAAGGATTCCCCCGATGATAATGACGGGCAGCACAAGCGCGGGTATTGCTTTGAAGGACGTGGTGAAAACGGTGGATACTGAGGCTCTCTTTCCGGCACCTACTGCATATTTTCCTATCTTTCCATAGTAGTAGCACAAGACCATCTGCATTCCCCCGACCACCAGCCCGGGGATGATTCCCGCCATAAAAAGAGCAGCCACTGAGATATTAGCGACATAGGCGTAAATGATCATAAATATGCTCGGGGGAATGATTGGCCCAATGCAGCCCGAGGCGCAGGTGACGGCGATCGTAAAGTGCTTGTCGTAGCCTTGCTCGTTCATCGCTGGAATCAAAACCGCCCCCACAGCAGCGGTATCCGCAGCAGAGGACCCGGAGAGACCCGCAAAAAGTATACTGCCCAGCACGTTGACCTGAGCCAGCCCGGCGGTAAAATGTCCTATCAACGCATTAGAGAAGTCAACCAAGCGTTTGGTCAACCCCCCCTCGGTCATGATCTCGCCGGCCAGTATAAAGAACGGAATAGCCAACAGGATAAAGGAATCCGCAGTAACGAACATCCTCTGAACGGCCATGGCAAACGGCACACCCTCCCACGCCATCCCCACGATGGATGCCATGAGCAACGCAAAGGCTATGGGAAGGCCCAACAGGCTGGATAGGATAAACACCGCGACTAAAATGAGCACCAATTCCATGCATTTTCTCCCGGTCCAGCGTCAGGATCATTCTCCCTGATTTCCAACACGATAAAGCGCCGTTAGATGCTCGACAATAATAGAGGCGGAAATGTGCCCCTTCGGAGATATTTCATCCGCCTCCATAGATCCCCAAGAAATCTCGAGATGTCCGATCAATACCCATTTTTTATCGGGGACTCATTGAGCAAAGGACCTGGCGCCATTTATCCTGGCGCAACCTATGAGATAGAGGGTCAAATTCCAATGCAAAAGAGAGCAAGGGGGTAGTTTCCCCCCTTGCTCTCCGTCAGGGGTTGGGCATCCTTCTCATTTGACCATTTCTTTGACCTGTTCTAACAGACGCATAGTTCCGGTCTTCTTCCCAAACGCATCATAGGTCGGTTGGACAGCCTCGATAAAGGGCTTGAGATCTGGGTAAAAGACCTCTTTTTGGGTTTTGGCTAACATGTCGATATATTTTTTCGCCAATGCATCTGCCTTATTAATGGATTCCTCCACTGCCTTGTTAGCGGCGATTTGCACGGCCTTTTGAACATCAGGAGATAGGCTTTGATACAGGGCGTCGTTCATCAACAGGGCGTACCATAAGAGCTGGTGATTGGTGACGGTCATGTACTGTGTGTTTTCCCAGAACTTCATGCTGTAAATCGATGGGGGGGTGGCCTCCATCCCATCGACGACACCGGTCTTCAGGGAGGTGTAAACGTCACCCCAGGGAATAGGAGTTGGGTTCGCTCCCAGTAGTTTGAACGTGTCGATGAGGACTGGATCTTTGGGTAACCTCAATTTGTAACCCTTGAGGTCTTCCAAGCCCTTTATCGGTTTCTTTCTCGACATCATCACCCGGAAGGCTTTGGGAATGTAACCCAAAATCCTTACCCCCGTCTTAGCCCTGACGATCTCGGCAATTTTTTCAGCGACCTCCGATTGAGATACTTTTTTCGCCGCATCGAGACTGGGGTAGAGGTAGCATAAGCTGAAGATGCCCAACTCCGGAGCAAAGCCAGAGGCCACCCCGGTGGTGATGCACGCCAACTTGATCATCCCTATCTGGAGGCCCTCGAAGAGCTCCCGCTCATTTCCGAGCTCAGCCGCGTAATGGATCTCAATGTCCAG
>JBGVTJ010000130.1:0-2879 GCA_041862515.1 Thermodesulfobacteriota bacterium
AATGATGTTGTTGCTCCCCAGTTTTCGGATCTGTTCCAGGGCCTCCTTGCTGGCGCCCTCCCCCACGGCAAGCATGGCGACAACGCTTCCCACCCCAAAGACGACCCCCAGCATCGTCAGGAATGAACGAAGTTTGTGGAGCAGGAGATTCTCGATACCGAGCGAGACATTTCTAACAAACCTGGTGTGTCTTATCAATCTCTCCACCAATTCCCTCAATAATCCCATCCTTCATGTACAGCCTTTTCTGGGCGTGGGCCGCAATGTGGGATTCATGAGTCACCATAATGATGGTCTTTCCTTGATGATTTAATTCAACCAGTGAGTCCATAATCTGGTCGCCTGTTTTGGTGTCCAGGTTACCCGTTGGCTCGTCGGCAAAAAGGATCTGGGGGTCGTTGGCAAGTGCCCTTGCAATAGCGACCCGTTGCATCTCGCCACCGGAGAGTTCCGCAGGGCGATGATCCAGTCTCGCTTCGAGTCCTACTCTGAAAGCGAGTTCTCGGGCACGCTCGGCACTCCGTGTCGAATCCCATCCCAAATAATAGAGGGGAAGCTCGATATTTCTCTGAACAGTCAGTTGCGGGATGAGGTTGAAACTCTGGAAGATAAACCCCAGGTGCTTTAACCGAAACTCGCTGAGGGCATCATCGCCAAGGGTACTCACATCATGGTCTTCCAGAAAGTAGGATCCCCTCGTTAAGCGATCCAGGCAGCCCAGGACATTCATCATGGTGCTCTTTCCGGAACCGCTCGGCCCCATGATGGCCCAGAAACTGCCCCGTTCAAAAGAGACCGTCACACCGGCCAGGGCTCTTACTTCCTGGCTCCCCATCTGGTAAATCTTATAGGCATCTTCCAGCCTGACAATGTCCTCGTTAGGCCTTGATGGTACCGGTTCGTTCATCGGATGCCCCCCATGACCTATTGACTCCCCATACGTTCCTGACGGAACCTTCTTCTCTCCTCGGGTGACATGTTCCGAAATCGTTCCCTCTCTTCAGGAGATAGGCTTTGAAGAAATTGCTCCATTTTTTCTCTTTGCTCCGGCGTGAGGTTTCGCGGCGCACGATCGCCACGAGGCACGCCACGGGCCGCTGAAGGATCCTCTGGAGAACCTTCGCCGTCAGCTCTCCCGCGAGGGATATCTCCCCCTGGCGGTCTTCTTTCCGGACTTGCGCCCCTGTCAATCGTTTCCAAGGATGGCCTTATCTCAGTTTTTGCTGGAATAATATCCTTCTTAATATCATCGGAATATTCGGTAGGTTCAACGGCAGCAGCGGCCAGGGGCGGTGTCAACGATACGACCTCTCCCGGTTCCAAGCCGCTGATAATCCGTACCATTCTGTTGTTGTCCAAGCCGATGTCAACCGCCCTGGGTTCGAGATCATTGCCTTTTGCAACGTAAACCGTAGGCCTCCCTCCAACACGCAGGACCGCCTGAATGGGTATATATGTGGCCTCTTCGTGCTGTTCGATGATTATCTCTGCCTTGCAGCTCATGCCTGTCCGAAGTGAATTGCTGTTGTTTTCCAGATAGATATCCGTGTTATAGACCTTCAAATCCGGATTTAACCACGCACTTTGAGCATCAGGGAGGGGAGCGATCCTTGCTACCTTTCCCCAAAATGTCTCTCCGGGGAGTGCATCAACCGTAACCTTTACAGGGAGACCGATATGGACTTTATCCAGATTGGTCTCATGGATGCCCACTTCGACCATGGCTGATGACGTCGTGGGAAGATGGATCAACTCCTGGCGCTCCCTGACTTCTTGACCTTCTTCGAGCGGCTCCGTTCTCCCATGGCGGTGACCTCCACTCGAAGCGCTGGTGGCATGTATGACCAGTCCGTCAGCTGGCGCATATATCTTGGTCTTTTCAATCTGGATTTCTATTTTTTTCAACTTATCCTTCTGCCGCTCAAATTCGGCCCTCTTGGCCTCCAGACCGGCTTCCGTCTGCACCACATCCGCCTTAGCCTTACGAATGGTACGATCGAGTGCCATTTTTGCCTGCTTGACATCACTTTCGAGTTGTGCCAAGTTTCGTTTGTGGGTATAATTTTTCAGCAGGTCCAGATTGTTTTTTGCCAATTCCACGTCCAGTTCTTTTCTCTTCAAGGTAAGCTCGTCAGCCTCCAGCTCGGTCTCTGAGATGTATTTTTCTTTAAAGAGCTTCCTTGACCATTCTACCTTTTCCTGGGCTCTGGTAACTTCCTCCTTTGCCAGAGTAAGCTTTGATTCCGCTTCCTTCAACTGATTAGGATATTCTCCCTCTCCATATTTCTTCAGGTCTTCTTTGGCAAAATCGTATGCCAACTCTGCCTTGTCCACATCGGCCTGTGCCTGGTTCTTTACCACTTCAAGATTCTCACGTGCACCAACAAATGCCGCCTCAGCATTCTGCACCTTTATCTGCTGGTCGATCTTTTCATCCAGTAACCTGCTGGCATCCAATTCAACCAGCAGTTCTCCCCTTTTAATACGGGTCCCCTCCGGGATCAGATATAGAATAGACGTTCTTCCCTCAACCTCGTTTTTCATAACCACCTGCTCTCGCGCTTTTATCGTTCCTGATTCAACTACGCTGATCCGGAGCGCCCCTCTCTTTACCGTGAAGGTTGGATGATCATTTATGGGACCAATATTCCCCCTTGATGCCATGAGTCTTACCAGGTGAAATCCAATAAAACCAGCGATGATGACCATGGCTGCCACCATGATTGACTTTTTCTTAAAGAGCCTTTGTCTCTTATTTCTCTCCGACATTTTCGATGCCTCCTTTCTCAGGGGCATATTCCTTCCATAATCCCTTTTCATCAATCTGCAGTAATCCCGTATCACGTTGGAATTCCAATTCCGCGACCCTGTAAGCCACA
>JBGVTJ010000131.1:0-8277 GCA_041862515.1 Thermodesulfobacteriota bacterium
ATGGCCAGCCTGCCTCTTGAGGGTTTTTGTCAAGCTGGCCACTTTTTATCGTAGCCAATAAATAACTTTGTCGTTTACTGTTATCGCATTCGTTTGGTGTATAATTGAAACTTCTAGGGGATTCTTCTACGTGGATGAAGGGTCCGGCAAAGGATCGGCGCATGATGGATCTATCCGGGAAGTACGATAAATCGAAACTCACTATGAGAGGAACGTCAATGCGAAAGCGAACAGGTATTACCATCGTTTTCTTGGCACTATGCTTACTGAGTGCAGTTTTTGAGACGATGGGCCACGTTGCTGCACGAGAGCAGCCGCAGCGCCCAGCGGGGAATTTTTATATCATCGGGCATCGGGGAGGCGCCGGTCTCTTTCCCGAGAACACCCTTGCGGCGTTCGCAGGCGCCTTCGGACTCGGTGTGGATGCCGTCGAAATGGATGCCCATCTCACCGCGGATGGGGAAGTCGTGATCTGCCACGATTCAAGACTCAAACCTGAGATCACACGTACGGCTGACGGCATGTGGCTCAGAGAACCGGGTCCAGCCGTCCGGAACCTGACCTTGGAGCAGTTAAAAAAGTATGACGTGGGTCGACTGTCACCCGGCACAGGATACGCCTGGCGTTTTCCAGACCAAAAACCCGTTGATGGGGAGCGGATACCGACCTTACGGGAGGTTATCGCCCTGGCAAAGAAGATGAGGAGCAACACGGTGCAGTTTTGGATCGAAATCAAGACGTCGCCCCTCAAGCCTAAATTGACCCCATCTCCCGAAACGGTAGCCGATGCCGTGCTCACCATCGCTCGCAAGGCCGGTGTGTTGGACCGGACCGTGTTCCTGTCCTTCGACTGGCGTTCCCTCGTGTACACTCAGAGGGCCGCATCCAAGGTCCCAACGGTGTATGTTTCGAGACAATCCAACAGGTTCGATACGATTCAGATTGGAAAGCCAGGCGCGTCCGCGTGGACGGCCGGCTTCGATGTCGACGAGTTCGGCGGCTCCATACCGCGAGCCATTCAATCGGCCGGCGGCAAGTACTGGGCTCCCCACTATCGGGAAATCGACCAAAAAAAACTTGACGAGGCACACAGCCTCGGCCTGAAGGTCATCGTTTGGACGCCAAACGGGCGGGACGCGATGAAATATCTGATCACCATGGGGGTTGATGGAATAACCACGGACCGCCCGGATTTGCTCAAGGAAGTCCTCACAGAGATGAGCCTACGGTAGGGTGCTAACCCCCGGTCGGTCATCATGGCAACTGCCGGCGACTGCGGCCCCTGGGTACCCGGTCATACCTGGGAGCATACCACTGAGTCGTTGAGCGTCAGATAAATCGAACATTGAGAATGGAGAGAAAAGGCAGCTGGCCAAGGGGAGCAAGGAGGCGGGAATGAGTAATCGATTAATCGAGGCGATGGAGAGCGCCATCCGAGCAGTAAAGAAATGGCCGGAAAAGGCTGTTCAGATATTCCATCACAATGATGCCGATGGGCTCAGTTCGGGCGCAATAGTCAGCAGGGCCTTTGAAAGGCAAGGATTTGAGGTTCGTCGCTTCTGCTTGGAGAAGCCCTATCCAGCGGTGCTTAAGAAGGTTTACGAACAGGAAGGAAGGATTCTCATCTTTGCAGATTTCGCCGGCAGGATCGCCCCGATGATTTCTGACCTCAATAGGGGAAGGAACCTGACGCTGATCCTCGACCACCATGTAGCCGAAGCCTCGAGCGATCAGAAGGTCTACAATCTCGACCCCGACCTCTATGGGTTTAAAGGGGACCGGGATATCTCCGCCTCCACGACGTGCTATCTTTTTGCTCAAACTCTGGATCCAGCCAATCGCGACTTGGCTCATATCGCGGCACTGGGAGCAGTAGCAGACGGTTTCTTTGTAAACGGCCGGCTTGTGAGCCAAAACCGTGAGGTCGCGATGGAAGCCGTTCAACAGGGAATGATGGAGATTAGGGAGCATGAAACCGGTGAGCGGTATATTTTACATTCTTCCAGGGGCCAGATGCCATGTGATGAATTGGGGGTCTACCTGGGGATATTGGGAGGAGTGGGCTATTACCGCAATGGGCCGGAAATGGGGGTTCGAGTCTGCCTCGAAGGGGTTATGCCGGAGTCGGATCGGATGGTGGAGGAGTTCCAAACCGTAAAGACGAGGGCGTTTGATGCGGAGATCACAAGGCTAAAGAGAGGCGCCTTGAAAAAATCGCCTCACATCCAGTGGTTTCACGTAAGAAATCGATTTTCCCCCATGGGGGTGAAGATGATCGGGGATTTCTGTCACGCCATGAGGACCATGGAATTTGTCGATCCCAAGAGATACATCGCCGGATTTCAGGTTCTTCCCAATGAAATCCCAGGATTTGGCCCTATTGCTTTTAATGAGGTAAAGATCTCCATGCGGGTTTCCCTCTACCTCGAAAGGGAGATCAGGGAAGGAAGGGCAATGGGGCTCCATGTCTTACTGCCGGAGGCAACAACGAAGCTGGGAGGATTCTCTGATGCGTGCCACAGTCTGACTGCCGCTACCACGGTGGCCATCGGTAAAGAAGGGAAACTGATCGAGGAGATGGAGAGAATTCTTGAGAGATAAAGAATTCTGCTCTCCGGGGATGAGAGAGAAGAAAGGAGTTCACCATGGGCAGGGGAACGGGTTTTGGCAAGACCATCCTGATAGGTGATCAATTTGTTCTGCGGGGAGTTCCGGCCATTGTCTCGTCGATTCCCTATGAAACCGTGGCAACGGTGGAAAGGATCGACGGGGAAGGGTGGATTCTGGAAGACAATCGGGCTGAAGTTCCGGGCTATAAGGAGAGCAAAGAACGGCAGCAGATCAAGTCGATCAGCAGGATTCTCGAAGTAATGAACATTAATGTGGGGAAGAACCCAATCAAGATCACCTTTGGGGGAACGCTTCTGGCCGGGAGCGGGGTCGGCGCCAGCGCTGCCAGTTGTGTGTCCTTTGCTAGGGCTTTGAATGAGGAATTCAACCTCGGCCTCTCCATCGACGAAATCAATCAGGTGGCTTGGGAGGGAGAGTTTGCCTATCATGGTACGCCGAGCGGAGTCGACAATACAGCCTCCTGTTATGGTGGGCTTATGCTCTACCAATTGAAAGACGACCAAAAAAATATCGAAAGGGTTCAGGTGACGAGGCCAATCGAAGTGGTATTAGGCAACAGCGGTGTGACGGCCGATACATCGGCTCTGGATGGTTTTATCGATAAGGATAAGGAGAGGGATCCAGCGCTCTTTTCGGCTCGTCTGAAGACCATCCATGCTCAGGCTTTAGAGGTGAAAAAGGGCCTTGAGGCTAACGATCTGGAGAAAGTGGGTGCGATCATGTCGGAGAATCACAAGATTCTGATAGACATGGGGCTCTCTCATGAAACATTGATCTACCTGTGCAACCTGGCTCTCGAAAAGGGCGCGCTCGGGGCGAAGCTCACGGGAGGAGGAATGGGGGGTTACATGGTTGCCCTGACACCGGGCAAGGATCTACAAGAGAGGGTTGCATCGACCATCGAAAAGCAAGGGTTTGCAGTTATCCGGGCGACGGTCGGGGGAATTTGAGGGGCGACTTTATTGAGATGGAATTTTGTGCCGTTCCCATAACCCAGCAATAGACCGGTAAACCTGGCGGCAGGAATCTAATCCTCGGGACAATGATGGGCATGGGACATGCGGTTTACAAAACCGATGATCCACGGGCGACAGTTCCTCGCTCCATATCAGAGAGGCTTGGGAAGCGGATAAGAGAGTCCAAATGGTATGAGATGGCCCGGCTTATTGAGGTGGGTACCAAAGAGGAGTTCAAAAAGAGTAAAGGGAAAGAGATCTATCCCAATATGGATCTTTATAGTTCATCCGTTTACCACATGACGGGGATTGATCGTGATCTCTTTACCCCTGTTTTTGCCATCTCCCGGATCTCTGGAAGGAATGCCCATATCATCGAGGGGAAGTATGCGGAAGCCCAACCAAAAGCGACGCTCTCCCGGCCCAAGGCGGATTATATTGGCACGTATTGCGGCCCTGAAGCCTGCACGTATATACCCATCGAAAACCGCCAGTAACCCCTAACGCAAAACCTTGCGGATCCATCCAGCGCCATAAGAATCCTCGAATACATTATGCCATCCACAGAGGCCTCACAATTTCTCCACCGTTCCGATATCAACCAATTTCAGAAAATCATCCGGAATTGGAATCCTCTTGCCAGTTTCGACATCGAAGAAAAAGATAACTTGGTATCCCTCTGCCAACATCTGCCCGCTGGCCTTATTACTGAAACGGAGGTTCAGCTTGACCCGTCCCTTCCCAACGTTGTGATCACCTACTGTTACTCGAATCTCCACGTGATCGTCGAGAAAGGCAGGAGTGATGTACCGTACATAGGTCTCACCGACGAGGAATCGAAGCCGAGTTTCCAAGTGTTCGGCAACCATACGCTCCCTCGCTGTGCAAGCCCAACTGATGTAAGACTCATCATAGGCAATCGCTCGATCCGTTACGTCGCGGGGTGTTACCACGTGTTCATAAATATAGCCCTTAGCCATTTAAGATACCTCCCTTTCCGTTGCATCGGCACAAATCATTTTATCTTTCTATTTACCACAGACTATTGAAACACGTCAAAGGCTTCCGGAGCTATCCTGATATGAGAGATCGGGAGGGCTAGGGATCTTATTCTTCGCCCATCTGGCCGGGAGTTTTCAGTCGCAGTATCAATACGATGGCAATGACAGTAGTCCCGGCGAAGGCAAGCCATACGCCGTGATAGCTCCCCACGTTATCAAATGCCCATCCAGCAGTAGAGGGACCTATAACCCCGCCAATTGCTGCCATTCCCATTATTATCCCGATTAACCTTCCAAAGGAGGCCCTGCCAAAATACTCCCTTACGATAGCCCCCCTTAGAGATACAGTCCCTCCAAATGCTGGAGGGAAAAGGAGCAGAAAGGGAAGAATAAGCCATTTCACGTGAATATAGGAGAAGGCAAGGGTTCCGATACCTAAAAGACAGTATAGCACGGCCAGGACATCCCTTTTGTCGAAGAAATCGCCCAGCCAACCAAAGCCAAACCTTCCAGTAATGCTCAATAGGGGAATAGAGGTTGCCACAAACGCAGCACTCGACCGTGGCATGCCTATACTGCTCAAATACGGCATGATGTGAGTGATGATTGCCATGGTGGTCATCATCCGTGTTGCCTCGGCGACACCTATCTTCCAAAAGTTTCTACCCATAAGAGCTTCTTTAAAGTTACCTTGTTCTTCCCTGCCCCGGTCTCTATGACTAGAGGTTGGTCCGGCCGTGGTTTCTCCATCAGGAAAGTAGCCATATTTTTCCGGCTTATGGCGAATGACAAATGAGAGCGGAATTCCCAGTATCCACGTTCCCAATCCGAGGAGAATCAATGTAGTTCGCCACTGATAGAGATCAATGAGCCAGACGATAAGGGGAATAAGGAGTCCGCCAGCGCCGAATCCACACGCCACAATTCCCATCGCCTTTCCCACATTCCTCTTGAACCACTGGGCTACTACTGTCAGCAGCACTGTCGAGGCACATCCGCTCGTTCCGAACGCGAGAAGAATAAAAGCACTATAAAACATAACAAGGGAATTGGTCAGACCGAGAAGGATAAGCGAGAAACCTACGATAAGTACCCCGGAGAATGCCAGCTTCCTTGAGCCCAAACGGTCAACGAGAAATCCTACGAGAGGGGCGAGAATCCCCATTTCCAGGCCACGGAGAGAAAAGGCAATTGAAACCTGCGTATAGCTCCAGCCGAACTCCCCGGCTATGGGTTCAAAAAAGGCGGTAAGACTGTAGAAACAAGCTCCACCGACATAGAAGGCTATGAGAAAGCAAGCAAATACTATCCACCAGCCGTAAAAAATTCCCGCCATAGATGATTACCATTCTGCGTTATGAGAGTCCTCAGCTGAAATCGAACTGATTCCCCCTTTTTCAGCACTCAGTTCGACTTGCAAGGTGAAGGACCCTTTATAACGCCCCGCGTCTATGATGTCAAGAGCACCATAGCTTGGGGTTTGTCAGGAATGAGAAATTTGTTTTGGTTTATTGGGTCTGTTTGGTTGCTCTGGTCTGTTTGGTATTCCGGATTTCCTGGGTACTTCCTTTTTCCTTCTCCCTTGGCACGTGAAGGGGGAAATCGATCCTGTATGCCCAGCTTGACTTCTGTGGGCTTTTATGGTCCCTTCCTTGAATGAGGTATGGGTGTCGATAAAGTGGAGGAGCTTATCCATGAAGGTGATATTCAACAAGAAGTACACCGAGGTCTATGCGCATGATCCCGCGGCTGAGGCAGGCCGAATGGAGGCCATCTGCAGAGCCCTCGAGGGGACCTTTGAGTTTGAAGAGCCGAATTCCGCTACAGATGCGGACCTGGAGGTCTGCCATACAAAAGGCCATATCCAATACGTAAGACAGGACAACCCTGCGGCCTATACCGTTGGGAAGTTGGCTGCGGCAGGGGCCATCAAAGCGGCAGAACTCGCCTATGATGGAGAGCCTGCCTTCGGGCTCATCAGACCCCCCGGTCACCACGCCAGCCCAAACTCCTGCTGGGGGTTCTGTTATTTCAATAACATATGCATCTCCATCAAAAGGCTTCGGAAAGAGGGAAAGATCAAAAAAGCGGTGATACTGGATATCGACCTTCACTATGGCGACGGAACGGCAAATATCTTCAGCGGTTCACGCGAGGTTGCCTACTTTCACCCGGAGGGATATCATCGGGAGGAATTCATGGAAACCCTTGCCAGAAACCTTGAGAGCGCCGAGAATTACGACATTGTTGCCATCTCTGCGGGTTTTGACCGCCACGAAAACGACTGGGGACGGATGTTAAAGACCCACGACTATGAGAGAATCGGGGAACTGGTGAAAGTGCATTCCCTTCGGACCTGCCAGGGAAGACGGTACGGGGTTTTGGAGGGTGGCTATAACCATGAGGTCCTGGGGGAAAACGTGAAGGCCCTCCTCAAGGGTTTGAAATGAGCACCGGCTGCCGAGAATGTCCTTCAAATTGATATCGGGCCAATTCCTCCTTGTAGCGCTTCCCTCAATATTCTCACCATGAAATCAAAAATTTTCTGAATAAATGGAGGGGCAATTTTGATCAAACCCATGGGAAATTGACTTCCTCCGAAATTTTTACTAATTTGGAGGGGTCTTCAGCATTCTCAGTGATGTTGGGAACGGATAAGAGTTTTTGCGTGGGGCAGAATCACGGAAATCTTATCATATGAGATAACGTATCCTTTTGGAGGAAAGGAAAATGCCGAAAGAAGAAAAGTTTCTTGGAACGAATTGGCTTTTGGATACAAGAGAATCAATAAGGTTGTACCATGAAGGTGCAGTTCCCTTGAGGGAAAAGGTAGGGATTGTAGACACACATACGCACCATAATTTGAGGCAGATTGTCGAAAACCATCCTTTCCCCAATATTTGGAGAGCGGAAGTGCTCGAGCCCAGGGAGGAGTATGCAAACAACGATCACTACATCATTCAACTCGCAGCAAAAATCCCTGGGTTTTCGCAGGCCCTTGCTCGGGATCCTGAGGTTTCAGATTACGAAAAGTGGATGGTACTGAGCAAAGTCTTTCCTGCACTTGAGGGGAATCATGTCCATCAATGGTTCCATCTAGACTTGCGAAGGATGTTCGATATCAAACTGTTACTCAATGGGGATACGGGCGAGGGGATATGGACATTGGCCAATGAGCGGTTAAAGGAGAAGGAACTGCTGCCGCAGGCCATACTGAAAAGGATTCGGACAAGGGTTATCTGTACCACAGATGATCCTCTGGATGATTTACGCTATCACGAAATGGCAAAAAAAATAGGTGGGATCACATTCTTACCTACTTTTAGGCCGGATGCTTATTGCAACATCTTTAGCGATCAATGGCGTTCAAAGGTCGAAAGGATTTGCCAATTGACCGGAAAGGATACGACACTCAGGGGCCTTGTTGAGGCCCTGAAAGAGAGACATGACTATTTTGCGGAAGGGGGGGCAAGGTCTAGCGACCACGGTTTTTTGGAACCGTATGGGTTAGAGGTGACGCGGAAGAGAGCGGAGGAAATCTTCCACAACGCATACGAGGGAAAGAAAAAATACGGGATCCGGTCAAGGGAGACAGGGGAGTTTATTTCATATCTTATGCATAAACTGTGCGAGATGAACCAGGAAAGAGGAATGGTGACTCAAATCCATTATGGTGCCTTCAGAAATGC
>JBGVTJ010000132.1:0-3648 GCA_041862515.1 Thermodesulfobacteriota bacterium
AAATCCATATCATCATGAGCATTCTGCTTCTGGTCGTGAAGCATTACAATGAGGCTTATTTTTGATGGGGTAGGGGGTCAGGTCTTGCAATATAGCATTTTAGAAGACGGGGACGTTGGTTCTGAAACAACTTATTTTCTGAAAGCTAAGAGATGAAGCCTCAACATTTCACATTCCCGACTAGGCTCTGATTTCTGCCCATCAAATTTCCCTCCACTTGAGCAGCCCAATCCTCAAAATCCCTCTTAAGTTCAGATTGTGAAAATTTTTCACCGTATCCGAAAAATTTATCGGCATTTAACCGGAATTTATAGCAAGTGGTACCGTTTATACTCAAGGATAGCAGAACTCTTGGCACACAATGCTCTCGTCTAAGAAATAACCATGTCCCAAACTGATCGTGCAGGCGAATGGTCGAACCACTTGGCCCAATATATTCTCATAGGGTAAAATAGAGAATGAGATCGCTGCACATTGAACCCTATACATCCTGGATGACAAAGAGAATGAAGCGCAGACTTTCCTGCCGAACAATACGATGGGGGAAGCCGGCTAGTTGCCTGTTGCTCTTGATCTTGCTGTGCATACCCCTCGCAGAGGCTGGACTCAGGGAGCAGGTTTTTGAGAAGGTCCTGCCCAACGGCCTGAAGGTCATTCTCCTTGAAAATCATAAAGCCCCCGTCATCACCTTCCAAATCTGGTACCGCGTGGGATCCCGGAACGAAATCCATGGGAAGACCGGACTCTCCCACGTGCTTGAACATATGATGTTCAAGGGGACAGAGACAGTCGGCGCCGAGGATTTCTCCAGGCTCATCGTGGAGAACGGGGGAAGGTTCAACGCATTTACCTCCCAAGATTTTACGGCCTACTTCGAGAATCTCAGCGCCGACCGGATACAAGTGGCCCTGGAGCTTGAATCGGATCGGATGCAAAACCTTATTCTGCGGGAAGGGGATTTTCTCACCGAACGAAGCGTGGTCATGGAGGAAAGGAGGCTGAGAACCGAAGACAATCCCAAGGCATATCTCATGGAACAATTGGGAGCGACCGCTTTTCAGCTTCAGCCTTATCGGTGGCCCATCATTGGTTGGATGGAGGATCTTGCCCGCCTCTCAGTGAAAGATGCAGAGACATATTATCGGACCCACTATAATCCGCCGAATGCCTTTATCGTGGTGGTGGGAGACTTCAAGAAAGAGGACCTGCTTCCGAGGATCGAGCGAGCCTTCGGTTCCATACCAAAAGGGGAAGCCCCTGACCAGGATAGACCCACCGATCCGCCTCAGAGGGGGGAGCGAAGAATCATCATCAAAAGGGAAGCACAGCTTCCGTTTTTCATCAAGGCGTTTCATGTCCCGAACCTTCGCGAGCCGGACAGCTACGTCCTTGAGGTAATCGCGACCCTACTCTCCGATGGGAAGAGCTCCAGACTGTATCGCCGCCTGGTCCGCGAGAAGCGGCTTGCGTTGGATATTGAGGCGGACCACTCGCTGCTCTCTCGGGATCCGAACCTCTTCATGGTTGCCGTGGAGCCCCTTCCAGCTAAGGATATGCGTGAAGTTGAAAAGGCTGTGGATGAGGAGTTGACACGACTTCAGGAAGAGCCGGTGACCGAGTATGAACTCGAAAAGGCAAAAAATCAACTGGAGGCCTCTTATATCTTTGGGCAGGATTCGATCTTCTACCAGGCGATGATCTTGGCCCGGTACGAAATGGCACTCAGTTGGCGGGCAGTTGACAATTACATTAAATCTATTCGAAACGTGGCCGCGGAAGACATCAAGCGGGTTGCAAGCCGGTATCTCATCCCGGACAATCAGACTGTGGCGACTCTCATCCCTTTGCCACCCAAGGAGGAAACTCCCGAGCCCGAGGAATTTTCAATCAAGACCAAAATGTTTCGATAGGTTCGAGTTATGACCCCCAAAAATCAAAAGGCCTCGATTACGCTGCTGTTGCTTCTACTCTTCTCCCTTCTGTTTCAACTGAGGGGAGCCGCTGTTCTGGCCATGCCCCGGGTTGAGAGGATCGTTCTTCCCAATCAGCTCGTTCTTCTGGTTGCTGAAGAACACTCGGTGCCTCTGGTCACATTGCATTTACTGATAGACTCGGGCTCTCGGAGAGATACTCCTGGCAAAGAGGGGCTTGCATACCTGACGGCCAAGGGGCTTTTGCTGGGAACTTCCACGTACTCGGTGACTGCTTTCCGTGAGGCACTGGACTTCATGGGAGCCTCTCTCACTTCCTGGGCCGGTCAGGACAACACGACCCTCGGTCTCCGGGTTCTCAAGAAAGATCTGAACAAGGGGTTCGATCTGTTTATGGAAGCGCTCGTCCAAGCCACGTTTCCTCAGGAGGAGATCCAGAGACAGGTGGAAGAGATCCTCGCTGCTATTCAATCTGCGGAAGACAGACCGGGTGAGATTGCACAAAAGGCCTTTCAAAGGACTCTGTTTCCGGACAATCCTTACGGTCATCCGGTGGAAGGAACAAGGGAATCCCTCTCGCGTATCACACGGGGAGCGGTCCTGCAGTTCCACAACACCTATTATCACGCAAACAATGCTATCCTCGCCGTCGTGGGGGATATCACGATTGAGGAGGTGAGAGCAAAACTTATCCCACGCCTTTCACAATGGCCGATGGGTAAGATTCCCGATGAGCATTTTACATCCACATTCACCGAAGAAGCCAAGACCGTGATGATTGATAGAAACATAAGCCAGGCCAATCTCATCCTCGGCCACAGGGGGATAAGTCGGAAAAACCCCGACTATTACGCCGCCACTGTCATGAACTATGTCCTGGGGGGGGGCGGCTTTGGTTCCCGCCTGTTTGAAGAGATCCGCGTCAAGAGGGGGCTCGCCTATTCCGTGGCCAGCTCCTTCGATACCGGAAAGTACCCTGGTTCTTTTCAGATAAGTCTCCAGACGAAAAACGCATCAACTCAAGAGGCGATTTCTCTCCTTCGCCAGGAGATGGAGCGAATACAGAGAGAGCCGGTTTCCGAGGAAGAGTTGGACAAGGCCAAAAAATATCTCATCGGAAGCTTCCCTCTCCGACTCGATACCCAGTCCAAGCTGGCGCGTTTTATCACGCAGATCGAATACCACGCCCTGGGCCTTGATTATTGGGAAAAATACCCTGCATACATCAACGCCATCACCAGGGAAGACGTCCTTCGAGTCGCAAAATCCTATCTCCATCCAGGGAGCGCTATCCTCGTGGTCGTCGCTCATTTGAAAGAGGCTGGAATGTAGAAAGGGAAGGGTCACCCATTAAGAGGCACCGGGTAGGGGGTCAGGTCTTGCAATATAGCATTTTAGAAGACGGGGACGTTGGTTCTGAAACAACTTATTTTCTGAAAGCTAACAGATGAAGCCTCAACATTAGACACCTTCGGTTAACCTCCAATTCTATTCCATCCAATTTTCCTCCACTTGCCTAGCCCAATCCCCACCAAAGGCGACCTCAAATAAAACTTTTACTTGACGCAAAATATCGATTCAGGTAATGTTTTACAAATAATTAATCGATGGAGGACTCGGGGATGGAAACGGTAACTATCTCGCCTAAATATCAAATTGTAATCCCCCGCAAGGTAAGGGAGGCATTGAAACTCCGACCGGGAATTAAGGTTCAGGT
>JBGVTJ010000133.1:0-7965 GCA_041862515.1 Thermodesulfobacteriota bacterium
GTCTAATTGCCCCATAGACACACCCTGTTGTGAGGGAAACGAAGATAGCCGTCTTCACGAACTTCTGATAAATGGTATCGTTGATCATGGAAGGATCAATCTCGAGGGCTCCCCCATTGTCATTCCCCTTCTCGATGACCTCTTCTAGCCCCTGGATAAAACTTTCGTATTCCACCACGTGGGCCTTGGTAAAGAACCCCAGGGGTTCATTGGGGCCACAGGATTTCCCCACGATGAGCAGGTGATATTTATGGAAGATTGCGGCCGTGGCGGGATAGGTCTCCAAAACCTCTTTGACAGTCATGTTCCGGTGAATCCTTTTAGCCATGATACGCCTTCTTATGATCCCCTCTATGCCAGATAATGGTAGAGGAGGTCCAACCTCCCCCTTTTGATCAGGTGGGGACCCGAAAACTTCATCACCTCCCTCACCTTTCCCCGATAATTCCTGCTATAACAGTGGGTATGACATTTCTTGCACATGGGCTTGGGGTTGTGAGGGCACCGGAAACGCTTTCGAATACCATAGGTGAGAAGCTCTGAACAGGATTCACATAACTGGATATCGTTCTCGATGAGGCCGGCTATTTCTTGAAAGAGTGGAGAGAAGGGCTTCTTGGAATTCTCCCCATGTTTCTCCCGACAGAAGATTTGGACAAAGCGGATAAGGACCTTAATATCCCTTTTCTGCTTTTGGCTCAATACCACTGAAATGGTCTCCTTTTTTTATTTCACTATACAAGGGCTTTTACGAATGCGCTTTGACCTTCGTCAAAGATTGCACTTTATTATGGGATGCCGAAAGGCCGGAAAAAGGTTGAATCAAAAGGAATCGGCAAGGGAGTGGGAACCCCTAAGGATGTTCCCTTATGCTGTCAGATCGTTGATCCAAACGTCTTGGTTCGGTTCGTCTGGATCGTCCAGCCAGTTCGGGTCCATCCGTCATCTCTTCCAGAATTCCGGAACCAACAGGACGATGACCGTATAGATCTCGAGCCTTCCGATGAGCATGCAGAAGATGAGGATCCACTTTCCAATGAGGGGAATCGAGATATAGTTGTCCATGGGGCCGACCGCCCCCAGTCCCGGCCCGATGTTATTGATCGTCGCTGCCACCGAGACGAATGCCGTGACGATATCGAGGCCCAGCAAGGACATGGTAACCGATGCCAGGACAAAAACCAGCATATAGAGAAAGAAAAAACCCCAGATCGACTGAATGACCTCTTCAGAGACAACCTTCCCCCCGAGTCGAACCGGAATGACCCCATGGGGATGAATGAGCCGTGATAATTCCCTCCGCCCTTGCTTTAAAAGGAGAAGAATCCTTACACACTTCAAGCCGCCTCCCGTGGATCCAGCCGAGCCTCCGATAAACATGAGGAGCACCAGGGTATACTGGACAAAGGAAGGCCATTTCTCGAAGTCGGCCGTTGTGTATCCCGTCGTGGTCATGATGGAGGTTACCTGAAAGGAGGCATATCGAAAGGCGGTTGTAAGCGTGTCGTAAATCTGAATCCGCAGGATCAAGGTGACCAGAAGCATGGCCCCTCCAAGGATGGCCCAATAGAAGCGCAACTCGCTATTCCGATGGAAGGTCCGCAGGTTTCCCGTGAGGGCCTGATAGTGAAGGGCAAAGTTGGTTCCCGCCAGGATCATGAAAACCGTGATGAGACCATCGAAATACGCCCTGTCGTAGGAGCCAATGCTGACATTTCTGGTGGAGAATCCCCCCGTTGCCATGGTTCCGAAGGTGTGGCAGAGGGCTTCAAAGAAGTTCATTCCTCCAACCATCAACAAGAGGGTTTCGGTGCCCGAAATCAGGATGTAGACCTGCCAGAGAATCTTGGCCGTCTCAGCGATCCGGGGTTTTAACTTGTTCGCCACGGGTCCCGGGACTTCGGCCTTGAAGAGCTGCATGCCCCCCACCCCCAGAAAGGGGAGGATGGCGATGGATAGAACAATGATACCCATGCCGCCCAGCCAGTGAGTCAAACTCCGCCAGAAGAGTATCCCCCGGGGCGCACCCTCTATCGCGTCAAGCACCGTGGCACCTGTTGTAGTAAATCCGGAGGTGGCCTCGAAATAGGCCTCTACAAAATTCGGTAGAACCCCGGCCAGCATATAGGGAAGTGAGCCGAAAAAGGCGGCGGAAGCCCATCCGAGGCTTACAATGGCGAATCCCTCCCGGTGGGAGATATCTTGAGTAGCTCCCCGGAAGATCAGGAAGAGAAACGCCCCCGTCGCCGTGGTAATGGTCGCCGATAGGATCAGGGCCCACAGATCTCCGTCTCGGTAGTGGAGGGAGAAAAGGAGGGGGAAAATCATCGTAAGGCCAAGGAAGAAGATCAGTGCCCCCAAGATCCGGAAGATCAGCCCGAACCGCATTAGAAGTACTCCACCTTTACCATTAGTGTCTTTTCCACCTTGGGAATAGCCGATTGAAGGGCGAAAATAACGACCCGATCGTCGGGGAGGATGATGTCATTTCCCCCCGGGATGATCACCTCTTCATCCCGCACAACAGCACCGATGAGGGCTCCCTTGGGGAACTTCAGGTCCTTGATGGGCCGGTTGACAATGTCCGATGTATCCAATGCTACGGTTTCTATGACCTCGGCATCCTCCTCCTTGAGGGTTGTGACGGAAAGGATCTTCCCCTTTCTGATGTAGTGCATAATCCTTCCAATGGCCGACAGACGTGGACTCACCACAGCATCAATCCCGATGGTAGGCAGGACCGACAGGTAATGGAGGTGCCTAACGAGTGTGATCGTCTTTCTTGCACCCAATCGTTTGGCAAGAAGAGACGCCAAAATGTTGGCGTCCTCATCATCGGACGCTGAAACAAAGAAGTCTGCATCATCGACCCCTTCCTCTCTCAGGAGTCTCTGATCGGTTATCTCCCCCTGAAGGATGAGCGCCTTTTCGAGACTTTCGGCCATCCGCTGACACCGTCCCGGGTCCTTCTCAATCATCCGGACGGTGATCCCCTTTTCCTGAAGCTGGCGGGCCACCTCAAAAGCGATATGGCTCCCACCGGCGATAAAGACCTTTTTTACCGGGTCCTCCTGCTTTCTCAGATAGGCCAGGACTTTTTTGATGGAGTGCTGATCAACCACGGCATAAAGGATATCCCCCACGAAAATCGTTTCATCGCCATGGGGAATGACGATTCGGTCATTCCTGGAAATGGCCACGATCAGCACCTTGAGATCGGGAAAGAGGTCCCTGACTTCCCGCAATTCCCTGAGTTTCTTTCCCACTACATAGCTGTCTCCTTCGATCTTAACCCCAATAAGCTCAACCTTCCCGTCGGCAAACTCCGCAAAATCGGCGGAGCCGGGATGTTCAATGAGTCTCACGATGGTCCCGGCCGTCTCCATTTCGGGGTTGATACAGAGATCAATATCGAGATGCTGTTCATCGAAAATCTGGGTTTCCCTGGTGTACTCGAGATTGCGGATACGTGCTATGCGTTTGGGAATCTTCGATTGGGTTCCCGCTATGAGGCAGGCAACCATGTTGATCTCGTCACTGTCCGTCACGGCTATCACCATTTCCGCCTCCTCGATTCCCGCCTGCTTCAGAATCCCAGGGCTGCTCCCCTTGCCGAGCAACGATTTCACATCCAAGGTTTCATCGATGTGACGGATCTTTTCGGGATCATGGTCGATAACCACGACATCGTGGTTTTCCTTGGAGAGTTTCAGGGCCAGATTGTAACCAACCTCACCCGCTCCCATAATGATGATCTTCACGTCTCCTCACTCCTTACCCCATACCCCCTCAATACGCTTTTCATCGAAAGGGGATGAGAACCCTCGGCGAATGAGAGGAATGTGCTCCTAAGAAAGAATGATAAAATGAGGATGATAGGAATTTTTTGGCAAAACGATAGCAGTATCAGGATGAAATAGTCAAGGGAAATACTGTATCGGATCGTTCCCGAACCTCCTCTCTGACAAAAACATTCCGGGTTCTCGAGATTTCGAGGACGACGTTTTCAGTGAGGTTCGTATGAAGTTGTATCAGGCCGTCGACACTGCAATGGATAGGAAGCTCAACCAAAGGCCGTTCAGGATATGTTAAGCTCCGAAGGGGAGTTTCCTCATAAGCAATTTGGATTGATCAGGAGGTTGTGGTTCTTCAATTAAGGTTTTCCCCTTCATCTCGATATCGTGTTATCTTAACCCGTTCAATCCTCATTCCATCGGTGGACTCGATAGTCATTCTCAGGTCGCCGAAATCAACCCTTTCTCCCACTTTCGGAACCCTTCCCAACAGATGGAAGATGAATCCCCCAACGGTCTCGAAGTTTTCCTTTTGAATCTCGACATCGAAATAGCTTTCCAATTCCTCAATCTCCAGCTTTGCATCTACGGAGATTGAGCCATTCCCGAGGCGAATAACTCTCCCTTCCACCCGCTGATCGTATTCATCCTCTATCTCGCCGAATACCTCTTCAATGAGATCTTCTATGGTAACTAAGCCCAAGAGGCCCCCATATTCATCGACGACAATAGCCATATGGACCCGCTTCCGCTTGAACTCCCTGAGCAATTCCTCCAGCCTTTTCGTTTCAGGGATGAAATATGGCTGCCTCATCACCTTCTCCAGGGGGATTGTTTCCTCATCCTTTCCCCAAAACCTGAGGAGGTCCTTGGCATAAACGATTCCGACGATGTTATCGATTTTGCCCTCGAAGACGGGGATGCGAGAGTGACCTTTGGAGATGATGAGGTCGATGACGTCCCTTATTTTGGTCTTACTGGGAACACATTTGACATCGGTCCGGGGAACCATGACTTCACGGGCAACGCCCTGTTTGAGTTCAAATATCCCGTGAATCATCTCATGCTCTTCCTGGTTGATTACCCCCTCCTCTTCACCGACATCGATGACAGATTCAATATCTTCCTGCGAGAGAGAAGGCTTTCTGGTCCTGAAGAGACGGCGGCACAATCTCACAAATGTTCTCAACAGGCCGCTTTTCGAATCATCCTCCAGCGGTCATCACGCTCCTTGTCATGGTTTGGATCGGGTATCTTTCGGTTGTGTATCCCGTATCGGTCGCAATCTGTCGAAGAGGCGGTCTTGAACCACCTGCATTTCTTGTCGGCCCCGGCCGGTGTGGTCATAGCCCATGAGATGAAGGATACCATGAATGAGGAGGAGAGCAACCTCCTCTTCAAAGCTCAAACCCGATTTTTGGGCTTCCCTCGTTGCCGTTTCCACGGAGATGACCACATCCCCGAACAACTGTGGGGTAATTTCGGAAAACTCCCCTTGGGCCATGGGAAAGGAAATGACATTGGTAGGACGGCTTCTCTTGAAATATTGCTCGTTTAGCGTTGTGATCTGCCGATCGTCGACGAAGAGGAGGCTGATCTCCTTATCCTGGTGGTTCAATTCTTTTAAGATCGTCCTGGCCAACTTTTTGACCATCTTCTTGTCTATTTTTACGAGGTTTTGTCGATCTTGAATGTGTACCTTCATGGCCCTCTTTCTTTGAACTATTATTCTCCTCATGAGAATCGGGGTATTCAACCCGCTGGTGGAAAATCCCCGTGAGAATCCGGTCGAAGCTTTCCTCGATATAACGGAGATCCTTTAAGGTCAATTCACAATCGTCGAGCTGCCCATCGGTAAAGATGGTATTTATGATCCGCTTGACTAACCCCTTAACCCGAGATGATGTGGGTTCGGATAGGGTCTTCGAAGCAGCTTCCACGGCATCGGCCAACATCACAATGCCCGCCTCCTTGGTTTGGGGTCTCGGTCCCAAATATCGGTAGTCCTTTTCGTTGACGGATTCAATCCCTGGATTCCCCTTTGCTTTCTGGTAAAAAAAGGAAATCAGGCCTGTTCCGTGGTGTTGTTGAATGATGTCGAGGATCTTCTTGCCGAGTTTTTGTTTCTTGGCCAACTCTACCCCATCCTTCACATGGGCATTGAGAATTAAACTGCTCATGCTCGGGGACAGCTTATCATGGGGGTTCCTCTTCCCCCCCTGATTCTCGGAAAAATAGAGGGGCTTTTTAATTTTCCCGATATCATGGTAATAGGCACTGACCCTGGCTAACAGCGGATTGACGTTGATCGCCTTTGCCGCCGCTTCAGTAAGGCTACCCACGATAATACTATGATGGTAGGTTCCCGGCGCCAGAACGACGAGATCCTTGAGAATGGGCTGGTCGAGGTTGGCTAGCTCCAATAATGTAATATCGGTTGTGTAGCTGAAAATCCCCTCAATGATAGGAGTAGTCCCCAGGACGATGATAGCGCTCAATATCCCTCCCATGAACCCGAAGCCACTATTGAATAGGACTTCGAATCCGAGGGTTCCTCTGAACATTTCATAAAAGAGGATCATCAGGGCATTGGCCACTCCCACATGTAATCCGGCCTTTATGAGGGTTCTCCGTTGCTCGCATCGGGCAACGCCGTTGGCCCCTACAAGACCCCCGATAAAGAGGTAAATGAAAAAGAAGAGGTTATTGTCCAAGAGGATGGCCGAAAATATGCTGGCAATAGTAGAATAGACGATTGCGACTTCCGAGTTGATTACAATTCGGGTCAACATCGCCCCTGCGGCTACGGGGAAGAGATAATAATAGGACGATGAGGAAATGGTTAAGAAGTTGCTCTCAATGGATTCCGAGATGAAAACGAAGAACTTCAGGGCGAGGACGACCATGATGAGGTTTAAGCTGACAAAGAGTAGATCCCTCGAACTGAGGGAGATCTTCCTGATGTTCTTCGTGGAAAACGTATAGAGGAGATAGATGATCATGAGGATCAGGAAAAACAACCCCACGGTAATCAGGAGTACATTCGCTTTTTTCCTCAAATCCTCAAGTTCCTGAAGTTTAACCAGATGCCCCTTCGTTATCCTTTCCCCTTCCCTGACCAACATTTCACCTTTCTTGATTTGAAATAAAACGGGTTTGACCTCGTGAAAGGCCGCGGTCTTGCGTGCTTCGGTCTCATTGCGATTGAAGGTCAGGTTGGGTTCTATGAGATGGGAGGCGATTTTGACTAAGACAGGTCTGAGCTCCCTGCCGATAGTCTTGGATAAGGCCTGGGACTTCTGCTTGATGATCGCCTCGGCTTGAGCAGAATCGATAATGGTATCGAATTGACGTCTTGTCCTCTCGGTTTGGGTCTGGATATTTCGAACAACAATCCCCTTGGCCTTTTCCTGAGCCAAAAAATCCCGGCCTCCCACGATAACCTTGTTCATGAAGGGTTGGACAAGACCCAGCATTGCATCTTCTATAGATTGGTCAAAGCCGCTCCTGGCCAGGAAGTCGAACTCCTTGGCGGTGAGGATAACCCCGAGGAGTTCCTCCAACTCCTTCCTCCTCTCTTCTTCTCGGCCCATGACCTCATTACGTTCGGTGTATTCTCTCATGAGGGAAAGGGAAACCCGGATTTTCCCCATGGTTTTCTGTAAGATGGAGGGATCGTAATCGAAGACGGAAAGTACCGCCATTTCGGCTTCAATTCGTTTGGTAAGGGTTGCGCTTTCATCTTCCACCAGGAAATCCTGGGTCGATTTGATGTTGACGGAGGCGACGTCCCCTATCTGATAGTGTTCGGAAGGCAGTTGAATTGCAGGGGAAAGCAACAGGGCCAATATAATGGTGGAGGTTACTCCGATCATCCACCTTTGTACTGTGGGGTTGAGATAGACGGGGGCGAGGTAGAGCCTCTTGAAATCGCGAAGCTTTTTCAAGGGCAGACGGGATTTTTTGGCCCGGCTATTTTGGGGCTTTCCCCTTCGAAGGCTCCCATTATCCACGGTTGTGTCCCTTCAATCGTTTGAGCCGAGTCCTCGATTCCGCCTTTTCATATGCCCTGATGATATCGGTAACCAAGGGATGGCGAACAACGTCCTTTTCGGAGAAATAGATGAAGGAAATTCCCTGGATATCCTTGAGAATGCCTTGAATTTCAATC
>JBGVTJ010000134.1:0-11067 GCA_041862515.1 Thermodesulfobacteriota bacterium
ATCTGCCAAGCCATAAAAAGGTGAATTTAGGCCTTACCCTGGTTCCAGAGGGAAAACATTTGTTTCGTGGGATGACCGTCCATGAAAATTTAATTATGGGTGCGTATCGCAAGGAGGCCCTTCAAAACATAAATGATTCCCTTGAGCTTGTGTACTCTCTATTCCCTATTTTAAAGGAAAGAGATAAGCAAGGAGCTGGCACATTGAGCGGAGGCCAGCAACAGATGTTGACAATAGCCCGGTCACTGATGACAAGGCCAAAACTCATGATGCTTGATGAGCCGAGTCAGGGATTGGCACCAATACTGGTAGGAGAGGTTTTTGAAACGATTAAGAAATTACAAGCTGAGGTGGGCTTAACCATACTCCTTGTAGAGCAAAACGTTGAGGCCTCCCTCAATGCTGCCAACTATGTTTACATCATGCATGGAGGTCAAATAAAAGCCGAAGGAACCACGGATGACATAAGGGGTTCATCTGACATAAGAGAAGCTTATCTTGGGATCTAATGGCATCATCTCGCACAGTCAAAATCTCGAATTGTCTGCCGGTGAGGGGCTAGAGGAGGCTTGATGCGTTACATAGTGAGAAAGGAGGAAACGATCTTCCCGAAAATGATCACATCTTGAAGGCCTGCATGGGTTTTTTTCATTTCTTGCCATATCTCCTACTCTTTCACTGTAATCCTCGCCCTCAGAATTTCGACCTCTATTCCTTTGTGGATCGAAAAAAGTCAGATCACTTGCCAAAAGGGCATAACCCATTGGGGGAGAATCCCATGGGTACGGGAATTCGGTTCGGCTTATTGGATAGCATGTAATTGGTGGGGAAGGGATTATGGGGTACCCACCCGAATTGAAGCGATGGATAAGGAAGGTGGAAGAGACCAGGCCGAGAAGGTTAGAGCGAAAGGCCAGAGGGGAGGAGTTCCCCTCCCTTACCCTTGGAGAGAGGGAGGAGAGGTTACGGGCATATCATCCCGATTACCAGGGGGAATCCAGAAGGGAAATTCGAGTTGGACCTGATAAGGGATGCGCCATTTACCGTGAAATTGTCGATCTCTTGGAGGCCAAGAGCAGAGTCGATCCCGACACCATTGATCTCT
Source organism: Thermodesulfobacteriota bacterium (assembly GCA_041862515.1). Classification (GTDB taxonomy): domain Bacteria; phylum Desulfobacterota; class BSN033; order WVXP01. The sequence goes on from JBGVTJ010000134.1 coordinate 1,106, forward strand.
TGAAGGTCAGCGACCAAACGGACGTGTTGGTCATTGGGGGAGGTGGAGCGGGTACGGCTGCCGCATTGTTAGCCCAGGAGTGTGGTGCAAAGATCATCATCGCGAATAAACTTCGCCATGGCGATGCCAATACCATGATGGCCGAAGGGGGAATCCAGGCCGCAGCGATGGTGGGAAAAGATTCTCCCTTCTATCACTATTTGGATACCATGGGTGGAGGACACTTCAAAAATGTTCCTCGGTTGGTCTATAGACTCGTCACTGAAGCCCCCGAGGTGATCCAATGGCTTGAAGACCTCGGGGTGATGTTGAAAAAAAACCCAGATGGGAGTTTCCAGTTAGTCCACTTGGGTGGCACTTCCCGCAAAAGGGTTCATTTCGCCTCGGATATTACGGGTACGGAGATCATGAGGACCCTTCGGGATGAGGCCGGGAACCGGGCCGAGGATATAAAGGTCTTGGAATTTGCCGCAGCGGTTGAGCTGGTACTGAACGAACATGGTCATTGCGCAGGGGCGATCCTCTACAACCTCGAGACGGAAGAGTACTTCATCGTAAAGGCAAAGGCCGTGGTGATGGCTACAGGGGGATCTGGGCGACTCCATCTCGGAGGTTTTATGACCACGAACCATTACGGTGCTACCGGGGATGGATTGGTGATGGCGTATAGGGCTGGGGTGGGCCTCTGTTTTTTGCATGCCGCGCAGTTTCATCCAACGGGGGCGGTCTTCCCGGAACAGGCAGAGGGTCTCCTCATTACGGAGAAGTTCAGGGGAGCAGGGGCGAACCTTGTCAATATCGATGGCGACCAGTTTATCTTCGAGCGAGAGCCAAGAGATGTTGAAGTGGCATCCATTATTCGGGAGTGTACGGACAGGGGTAAGGGTATTCCAACACCCACGGGAAAAGTTGGGGTATGGTTGGACTCCCCCATGATCGACATCATGTTTGGAGAGGGCACGGTTCAACGAGACTTCACGGGGAAGTACACCGTCTTCAAGCGCTATGGGATTGACATCGCTAAAGAGCCCATGTTGATCTATCCGACACTTCACTATCAGAATGGGGGCTTGCAATATAACGAGGAGTGCGAGAGCTCTATCCCAGGATTATATATTGCGGGGGAGGTTGGGGGAGGTGTTCACGGTGAAAATCGCCTCGGGGGCAATTCCCTCATGGATGTGCTGGTTTTCGGAAGGATAGCGGGGAGGAACGCGGCCATATACGCCCGCGAGAGGGCAGAGGAGGGGAGGCTGACCCTGGAGCACGTGCGGTCATATCATAGGGAGCTGAAAGAGGCGGGGATCGATAATGCCCGGGTTTCTCCCATGCTCCTGCCCGATTATTCCAACCCCATGGTGAGAAAGAGACAATTGACCACTCGCTACCTGGGGACACTGAGGTAGGAATGGCAACCCTTGGGATCGAATCGGGTATGTTCCAATCGAGGAAAGGGTAGGCGGGTGGGAGTGGAATTCTAAGGAGGAAAAGGATCATGTCTATTTCCCGGGAGTTTGGGGCGTTCATCTCCAGCCTGAAATATGAGGATTTACCCGAGAAAGTGAGGATCCTGGCGAAGTATTGTTTTCTGGATTGGCTGGCATCTGCCTATGCGGGTAGCCAGGAGCAACCCGTGAGGATGATGTTGGAAGTGGTAAAGGGTATGCCCGGGAAGCCAGAGTGTACGTTGATTCCTGATGGCTCGAAAAATATCTGTCTCCTTGGGGCATTGGTCAATGGCGCCTCGTCTCACATGGTGGAAATGGACGATCTGCATAGGGCATCCATATTCCACCCAGCGGCCCCTATCATTCCCGCCGCTTTGGCCGTTGCAGAAAGGGAGCAGATGACCGGGAGGGATCTGATTGTCGCCATCGTTGTCGGATATGAGGTTGGGATTAGGGTGGCTAAGATGGTGGGAAAATCCCATTACCATTTTTGGCACACAACGGCCACCTGTGGAACCTTTGGAGCCGCGGCGGCCGCCAGCAAACTGCTCTTGCTGAATCCCCAAAAGATCGTCTGGGCCTTGGGAAGTGCGGGGACACAAGCCTCAGGGCTCTGGGAATTTCTTTCGGAAAGCGCGATGAGCAAGCAGTTGCATCCGGGCAAGGCGGCCCTGAATGGTATTTTGGCCGCCCTGCTTGCTCAGCGCGGTTTTACCGGAGCCGAGCATATTTTTGAGGGGGAAAGGGGTTTTTGCAAGGCGACCTCGAACGATTATGATTTCCATGAGGTGACGGATGGCCTCGGAAGTGAATACCAAATGGAGGGAAATTCCTTTAAACTTCATGCATCCTGTGGCCACATCCATTCCGCCTTGGATGCGGTGTTAATCCTCATGGAGGAGACGGGAGTCGTCCCGGGGGAAATTGAGAAGGTGAGGGTAACATTGTATTCAGCCGCTTTGGAGCTCCTCGGTAATGTTCCATTAACCAGCCCCTATATCGCTAAGTTCCATATCCCCTTCTGTATTGCCAACGCCTTGAAATTTGGGAAAGTGGGCCTTGAGGCATTTACCCAAGAGCGATTGAACGACGGGGATTTGAGGAAATTGATGGCCCGGATAGAGCTCACTTCAGACGATGCCTTGGACGGGGAATATCCCCAGAAGTGGGGGGCCATTGTGGAGGTGAGTACCAAGGATGGACGGATCCTTTCCAAAAAAGTGGAATATCCTAAGGGGGACCCCCAAAACCCCTTTTCTCAAGAGGAGGTTTCCGAGAAATTCCTTCGCTTGACGAAGGGGATTCTTCCCATGGAAAAAGCGAGTTCCCTGCTCAGTCGGATCTTAAGGCTGGAAGAGGTGGAGAGGCTCGACCATCTATTTCAGCCAGGCGTTTCGTGAAGAAGTGATTTTTTTATTGACTTGAGCCTCAGGGTGAGTTAACGTTAACGCAAAGAGGGCAAGGGTTCCATGAGACGATACGCCACCATAAAGGACATAGCCAAGTTGGTGGGAGTTTCTCACACAACCGTACACAGGGCCCTGAACGATAAGCCCAGGATAAGCCAGTCCACCAAGGATCGGATCATCTCCATCGCCCGGGAATTGAATTACCAGCCCAATGTATTAGCTCAAAGCCTGGTCCTGGGAAGGACAAAGACCTTAGGGCTCGTTATCACCACCATTGTCAACCCCCTCTACCCGGAATTGGCCAAGGGAATCGAGGATGCGGCCAGATTCCTCGGATATAACATCATCCTCTGCTGTACGAACTTCGATATTTCTCTGGAGAAGCAGTACATCGACATGCTCCGAAGTCGAGGAGTGGACGGCATTATCTTCACGTCGGCCCATATTCATGATCCCAACATCACGAGGCTGGTAAAGGACCAATTTCCCCTGATCTTGGTGAATCGAAGGGTTTATGGAGATCCCCTGATGGATCGCATCGACTATGTCGTCGCGGAGAATGCCAAAGGGGGTTTTCTTGCCGTTGAACACCTCATAAAGATGGGGCACAAGATGATAGGGGTCATTTCCGGGCCTCCCGACTCCTCGGCCGCGGTGGAAAGGTTAGAGGGGGCCCGAAAGGCCTTTATCGAGTATGGGTTGAATCCGGCTGAACTCCTGGTCCTGGAGGGCGATTTCTTAAAACCCTCCGGATATGAGGCCGCAAGGAAATTTCTCAGCTTGAGAGATGCTCCCAGCGCTATCTTCAGTGTAAACGATTACATGGCCTTGGGCGCTCTCGAGGGAATCCTCGATTCGGGGTTCAGGATTCCCGAGGATATCGCCCTGGTAGGGTTTAATGATATTGAATTCACCTCGTTAAAGGCCATTGAGCTAACAACTATCGGTCAGAAAAAGTATGAGATGGGGTCCATTGCCGTCCATACGCTGATTGATAAGATTGAGGGCAGGGATGGGGACAAGGTGAGGCAGATTACTTTAGAGCCGGAGCTGATCGTACGAAGATCCTGTGGATACCAGTTAAGGGGATATACCGTTCCCCATCCTGAGGCCCTCTTAGAACAAGAAATCTGAGGTAAGGGAGGTGCACCATGGGAAGGAATAAGATTTCCGTGATCGGGGCAGGCAATGTGGGGGCAACAGTGGCCAATAAGGTTGCGGAAATGGAGGTGGGCGATGTCGTTATGGTGGACATCATCGATGGACTGCCCCAGGGAAAGGGGTTGGATATGCTGGAATCGGCCCCCATTGGAGGATTCGATTCCAGCATCGTTGGAGCCATGGGATATGAGGAGACAGGGAATTCGGATGTGGTCGTCATCACCTCAGGGGTTGCACGAAAGCCAGGGATGAGCAGGGAGGATCTGCTGGAGACCAACAAGAAGATCATTGAATCAGTGGTTGGCCAGGTGGTGGCGCACTCGCCCGATGCCATCCTCATTATGGTGGCCAATCCCCTCGATACGATGACATATCTTGCATTGAAGCGGAGCGGTTTTCCGAAAAAGAGGGTCGTGGGGATGGCGGGCATCCTCGATACGGCCCGGTTTAAGACCTTTATCGCCATGGAATTGAATGTTTCCATCGAGGACATTCAAACCATCATCCTGGGGGGCCATGGCGATGAGATGGTTCCCTTGCCTCGGTATACCACGGTCAGCGGGATCCCCATATTAGAACTCCTCCCGGAGAAAACCGTTGATCGTTTGGTGGATCGGACGCGCAAGGGTGGAGGAGAGATCGTCTCACTCCTTAAGACGGGAAGCGCCTTCTACGCCCCGGGCGCTGCAGCGGCCCAAATGGTTGAAGCCATCCTCAAGGATAAAAAGAGGATACTTCCCTGTTGTGCCTACTTGGAAGGTGAATATGGTCTTTCAGACATCTGCTTTGGGGTCCCGGTAAAATTGGGTTCCAATGGCGCGGAGGAGATCATCGAATTGGAACTGACCGCTGCGGAAAAGCAACTGGTCTCCAAGTCTGCGGAAGCGGTCAGGAAGAGCATTACGGCGTTGAAACTATGAACTTCCTGCAGGAGGATGAGCGGTGAGGGAGGTTGATGTCGCTCTCATAACCGAAAGGGTGAAAGCACTGTGCATGGAGGCCAATTTTGACCTGGGACAGGATGTCCTCGGTGCCTTCAAGAAGGCTAGGGCAGAGGAGGAATCCCCTGCGGGAATTGAGATCTTGGGTCAATTGGAGGAAAATGCGGCCATCGCCCGGCAAGAAAGGGTCGCAATCTGTCAGGACACGGGGATTGCCGTCGTATTCGTCGAATTGGGACAGGACGTCCATCTGGTTGGGGGGGACCTCAATGGTGCCATACATGAAGGGGTGAGACAGGGCTACCAGGAGGGATACCTACGAAAATCCCTCTGCCATCCCTTCACCAGGGCCAATACGGGGGACAACACGCCAGCTGTCATCCATGTTGAGATCGTCCCCGGGGAGAAGGTGAAACTCATCGTCGCGCCAAAGGGGGGCGGAAGCGAAAATATGAGCCGGGTAACCATGCTTACTCCGGCGGCAGGGAAGAAGGGAATAATAGAGTATGTGGTGCAAAGGGTGAAGGAGTCTGGTTCGAACCCGTGCCCCCCTACCATTGTGGGGGTAGGGATCGGGGGAACTTTTGAAGGGGCCGCTCTGTTGGCAAAAAAGGCCCTCTTGAGGCCCATCGGGAGCGAGAATCCAGATCGGGAACTTGCTTCGCTTGAAGGAGAGATTCTGGAGCGGATCAACAAATTGGGCATAGGACCTCAAGGGCTGGGGGGACGCACTACATCCCTGGCCGTGCACGTCAATATGATGCGATGTCACATCGCAAGCCTCCCCCTGGCCGTGAACATCCAATGCCATGCCCACAGGCACAAGGAGGCGGTCGTTTGACTGAAGTGTCCGTGATCCGTGGTCCGTTTCGGTTACTTTTTTCCTTACGCACACGAGTCACGGAAAACGGACACGAATTACGGACACGGACCACGGAGGATATATGAGCGAACCGGTCCGAATGGAAACTCCGTTAACCGATGAGGATGTGGAGAGATTGAAGGCGGGGGAGCGAGTGATCATCAGCGGTCTCATATACACGGGAAGGGACGCGGCTCACAAGCGGTTGATCGACCTCATTGATAAAGGCCAAGAACTCCCCTTCGATATCAGGGGCCAGATCATCTACTACGTCGGTCCAACTCCCGCCAGGCCGGGGAAACCCATTGGATCAGCGGGTCCCACCTCGAGCTATCGCATGGATCCCTATTCCCCAAAATTGATGGAGAGAGGGTTGAAGGGGATGATCGGAAAGGGAATGCGGTCCCAGGAAGTTATTGATGCGATGAAGAGATTCAAGACCGTTTATATGGCGGCGGTGGGTGGCGCCGCTGCCCTGATCGCGAGACGAATCAAGAAATCGGAAGTCATCGCCTACGAAGATCTGGGAACGGAGGCGATCAGAAGGCTGGAGGTAGAGGATTTCCCTGCCATTGTGGTGAACGATGTATGGGGAAACGACCTCTACGTAGAGGGGGTAAAGCAGTATGAAAGACGGTAAGGCCGTGCTTGTCTTACCTTGTGGGGCTTCTGTGGAACTTGGTATATTTTTAGGGGGGCCTTTTTGAGGCCAATCCAGGGGAAAGAAGTGCTCGTTGGAAGGGTTTTTGTTTTTTTGATTCGGTCGGGAGAAAGAGCATGAAAATCGAGATTTCTCGTCACAAGGTTCACAACGCCTTTGCGCAGAAGGTCGAGGAGATCAGTGGTCAAAACCTTTTTGCCTGTTATCAATGCGGAAATTGTACTGCCGGTTGTCCCGTCTCCTTTGCCATGGATTTAGGTCCCCATCAGGTCATCCGATTCAGCCTCCTCGGCTTGGAGGAAGAAGTCCTGGAATCCAATACCTTTTGGATTTGTGCCTCCTGTCTCCAATGTACTTCTCGGTGTCCCAAGGGTCTGGATATCGCAAGGATCATGGAAGCGTTGAGGCTCGTCATTTTGAGGAAGAAAGAGCGCCTGGATCATCTTGAGGTAGCGGAACTGTCAAAGGAGTTTCTGGAGCGAATTCCCCAAATCGCGCTGATCAGCGGATTGAGAAAGTTCAGTTCCTAGTGGACCGGGATGGGTAATCCATAAGGGAGTCGTCACATGGTATATCTCTATTTCCCCGGCTGTACCCTGTATACAAAGGCTCAGAACCTGGACGAAGCGGGTAGGGAGTGTGCAAAGGTCCTCGGGTTTGAGTTGAAGGAGCTTTCCAACTGGACATGTTGCGGTGCCACATTCCCCCTGGCGAAGGATAACATCATGGCACTGGCGCCCCCTGTTCGAATCCTGGCCAGGGCCAAAGAAGAGGGGAGTACATTGACCACCCTCTGTTCTGTCTGTTTTAATGTGATCAAGCGGACCAATCAACTCATCAAAGGGGATGAGGAAAAACGGGAGAAGGTCAACACGTTCATTGAAATGGATTACCAGGGGGATGTTCGAGTCCTCCACTATTTGGAAATTCTCAAGCAAGAAGTGGGGTTCGATACCATAAAAGCAACCATGAAAAGGGATCTGCAGGGGATGAAGGTGGCCCCCTTCTACGGATGTATGCTCCTGCGCCCCTTTGAGGAGATGCAGTTCGACGATAAAGAGGCCCCAACGATCTTCGAGGAGCTGTTGGAGGCCATCAGCTGTGAACCAGTGGATTTTCCCTATAAGATCGAGTGCTGCGGTGCGTTTCAGTCCGTGGGGGCTCCAGAGGTTGCCACGGAATGCGCCTATGCCGTCCTCAATTCGGCCTTAAAGAACGGCGCCGAGGCAGTGACGACCACGTGTCCGCTCTGTCAGTTCAATATGGATAGCATGCAGAAGGAGATTCACGAACACCATAACGATTTTCGCGGCATACCGGTTATCTATTTTACCCAGCTCTTGGCGTTGGCCCTGGGGTTGCCGGCAGAGAAATTGGAGTTTCAGCGAAACGACGTCGATCCCCGCCCACTCCTGAAGGAGAAGGGGTTAATATGAGGATAAGGTGGATAGAATAGGCGTAGTCCTCTGTCCTTGTGAGCTTGAAGGTGTACCGCTTTTCAATCCAGAAGTGGTCGTGGAAACGTTGAAGGGTCGAGGGGAAGTCCTTCCGCTCATCCACGATCCGCCGATCTGTTCGGAATCGGGAATGGAGGCAATTCGTGCCTTTGTAGAAAACAACGAACTGGATCGGGTCGTCGTGGCTTGCTCCAAGCCAGAACTGTTTGGGCCTCCCTTCAAGAAGGCACTGAGGCGGTGGGGACTCAATCCCTCTCTGAGCGAGGTACTCGGTATACCGCCTGCCCCTGAAAGGGCGAGCGAGGGAGGTATCCAAGAGGCGTTGCGGGTTATCCAGAATGGAATCGACGAAATCCGAGGCAGGAAGCCTTCAAAGAGCCAAAAAAGCCCCTTCGTAAAGCGAGTCATGGTAATCGGCGGAGGAATTACCGGGATAACGGCCTCCATCGATTTGGGCAATGCCGGTTATGAGGTTCTCCTGGTGGATCGGCTTCCCTCTATCGGAGGTCGAATGCTGCAGCTTTCCGAGACCTTTCCAACGTTGGATTGTGCCCAGTGTACCTTGACCCCGAAGACCGTTGAGACGGGGCAGCATCCTCATATTCGATTGATTACCCATGCGGAGGTCGAATCCGTTTCCGGGGACGTGGGGAATTTCCTCGTAAAGATCCGCCGGAAGGCCGCTTATGTGGACTGGGAGAAATGCACTGGCTGCGGCCTATGCCAGGAAAAATGTCCCTCCAAGGTACCTTCGGAATTCGAGCGTGGAGTGGGGCTGGGAAAGGCCATCTATACGCTTTCCCCTCAGGCCGTTCCCAACAAACCCGTTATCAATCGCGAGGTCTGCCGGTATTTCACCAAGGGAAAGTGCAGGGTCTGCGAGAAGGTCTGCCCCGCCGGCGCCATCGATTACGACCAGGAAGATACCCTTATCGAGGAGAGGGTTGGGGCCATCATCGTTGCCACGGGATTCGATCTCTATCCCAAGGAGGAGATTGGTGAATACGGGTACGGGGATGTTCCCGATGTCATCGATGGTTTGGCCTTCGAGCGGTTGAACTCGGCATCGGGACCCACAGCGGGGGAAATCCGCCGGCCCTCCGATGGTCGTGTCCCTAAGGAAGTGGTCTTTATCCAATGTGTGGCCTCGCGGGATCCGGAGCGTTACATGCCCTACTGTTCTCGGGCTTGCTGCATGTACACGGCCAAACACGCGAGGCTCTACAAACATAAGGTCCATGATGGTCGCGCGTATATCTTCTATATGGATATTCGCTCAATGGGAAAGGGATACGAGGAGTTCATCCAGCAGGGAGTGGAGGAGGAGGGTATCCTGTACCTCAGGGGACGGGTTTCGCGCTTGTTCAGGGATAACAATCATGTTGTGGTGTGGGGAGCCGATACGCTGACGGGGAAAAAGGTGGAGATTGCAGCGGATATGGTTGTCCTGGCCACAGCCATGATCCCCAGCCGCGGAGCAAAGGAACTCGCGGAGAAACTACACATCGGGACTGATGAATATGGCTTCCTGACTGAGGCCCAGTGGAAGCTCTATCCGGTGGAGAGTGGAGTTGAGGGAATCTATCTTGCGGGGTGCGCTCAAGGACCGAAGGACATCGCCGATACGGTGGCCCAAGGGAATGCCGCGGCGAGTAAAGTTCAGGCGTTGTTCGCGCAACATTGAATTGGGAGATCGTTCATCCGTGGTTCGTGATTCGTGCCCGGTTAGCTTTTTTACGGAGCTCATTTTGGTCAATTCCTGTGGAGGTGTTGCCCAAACCCCGTTTTGCTCCCTGAAAAGAATTTTTGACCATTCTAGAGCTCGCTTCACTGCAAATCCAAAACTCGCCTTTCAGGCTCAGACATTGGATTTGTGGTCGTTTTGCTTCACTAAGAATGATGGCTTCGTAAAAAGTCCAACTTCCGTTCGACATGCTCACGGCCCTGAGCAAAGCCGAAGGGCTGCGTTGCGCTGCATCCTTCGTCATTGCAGCGTACTGTAAGTACGCCTCATTCCTCAGGA
>JBGVTJ010000135.1:0-3147 GCA_041862515.1 Thermodesulfobacteriota bacterium
AGGTTTGCTCGCTGCCTGCGATCTGGCCATCGCCGCCGAGGGAACTCGGATCGGGACGACGGCGATAAACGTGGGACTTTTCTGCATGGGGCCGGCGGTTCCCCTGTCGCGATGCGTGGGCCGGAAAAAGGCCCTGGAGATGTTACTAACCGGCACGATGATCGATGCTCGAGAGGCTGAACGGATCGGACTCGTGAACAAGGTCGTTCCTCCAGGGAACCTGGATGAGGCGGCCATGGAGTTGGCCAATGACTTGGCCGCCAAGAGCCCTATCGCCCTTCAGACGGGGAAGCGCGCCTTCTATACGATGGCAGACATGGAATACGCCAAGGCGCTGGAATACATGAATGAAATGATGGCCGAGCTGTGCACGACTGAGGATGCGAAGGAAGGAGTGGATGCCTTTCTCAATAAAAGGAAGCCCCAGTGGAAGGAGCGTTAGCATAATTCTATGGCGGTCCTTCTTCAGTGGACAGTGGACTGACTTCTGTGGCGGAAAGGAATTCTCATTGGAGAGACTTTCATGACCTTTTGAGTCAACCCTTTTCTCAGCCTCTCTTGCTGCTGCATGAGAATCTGCATAGTGTAACGAAGGCGCTGCTCTCCATCGAAACCCTTGATCGGAGAGGGACTACAAATGGCACTGGCTATTGAGTCGACGCAGAAGGCCACCTTTGAATAGAGCGAAACCAGAGACACCGGGCACCGTCTATCCTCAGATTTCTTAAACAGCCCGGGATCGTGAAAGACGACCCCCAAGTGACCCATCCTGATCCCGAAAGGACCCACTTTCCCGTTGAGTCTGTTCTCCACAGCGCTTTCAAGTGCCTCAAAGCCAGCTTTCCCCTGGGAGAGATCCGTGATTTGGTTCATAAGGATAAGGGGTCTAAAGAATCGTCGGGCCTTGTAACCCTCAATTCTCTTAAACAGCGTTACCTCTAGTTGCACGAATCGGGAGAAGCAGGCTCGCACTGATCCAAAGGCGCTGATCAGATCATTGGGAGAGGTTACAATGATCGTTTTTTCCGCCAACAGGGCGAAATCGATCGTCTGACGGTTAATGCCTGATGCCAAATCGAGGATGACAAAATCGAAATTCCTGCTAACCCGGATGAAACTCCTCAGAAACTTCATCTTCTGTAGATAGTTAAGATTGGCCAGGGCAAGATTGCCCCGTTCCCCAGCTATCAGAAAGAAACCAAAGGGAGTTTGTTCAATCAGATCTGGCAGGGCCCTTTCTTTCAGGAAAAAATGGGCCAGGTTATATTTGGGATAGAAGCCGAGGCGATCTGAAATGATTGCATTTCCTAGATCGGCATCGATCAAGAGAACACGAGCGTTTCTTCTCGTCATGGCGGACGACAGGCCGACGGCGAGATGGGTTTTTCCAACGCCACCTTTGCTCGATGTGAGCGCCAGGATTTGCCCTCTAGGCGTCACTATTTCCTCCAGTTTTCATCCCGGGGTTTTTGACGTGGTTTAGATGCAATCCATGTGCCATATCTACCTTCAAACAACGCAAAGGGGAGCGGAGTATCGATAGCGTCATTGATACATCAGGGTATTAGTTTAATGGAGAGTGAGGAACGTCCGTGGCAGGATTGCGGCTGTATTGTGAGACGATTTTGCATCTGGGTTTCTGAAATCCGTGGCCTTCATTGGAGCGGATGAAGGGAGAAAGTTAAATCACCCCCGATTTTTCGAGGGCTTCGATCTTCTCGTCGGTATATCCCAACCCTAGGAGCACTTCTTTGGTGTGTTCCCCATAACCGGGAGATGGAAGTCTGATTCGGCCAGGGGTTTCCGAGAACTTAATGGGAAATCCCAGCTGTTTGATTTGGCCCTCTGTCGGGTGGTCCACCTCAAGGACCATCTTCCGGTGGAAGACCTGGGGATCGGAGAAGGTCTCTTGGAAGTCGTTGACCGGCCCATGACAAATCTCGAGCCCCTCTAGGTATTCCACCCATTCATCCCTCGTCTTGGTGAGGAAGACCTTCTCCAGTTGGGAGACCACTTCGTCTCCTTGGGGTCCCGTTGCGTATTGGTGGGAGATGAGGTTTTCTCTTCCCAGGGCCTGGCACAGGTTTTTCCAGAATTTCTCCTCCAGGGCCCCGATGGTGATGTACTTACCATCTTTGGTCTTGTAAACTCGATAGCAGGGGAATTGCCCGTTCAGCATCATTCCCCCTCTTTCCGGAATCTCCCCATCGACGAAGTATTTCGAGGCGAAAAGCGATAGCCAGGATACGACGCCGTCGAGCATGGAGATATCGATATATTGGCCTTTCCCCGTCTTTCGCCGATGGATCAGGGCCATGAGGATGCCGATGGTGGCCATCATCCCGCCTGCTCCGATATCGGCGATCTGGGATGCCGGGATGACGGGTGGCCCACCCCTTTGGCCCGTGATCCCCAGGATGCCACCGATGCCGATGTAGTTTATGTCGTGGCCTACCTTATCCCTGTAGGGACCGTCCTGGCCGAATCCCGAGATGGAGCAGTAGATAATCTCGGGATTGACACTGCACACGGCATCATAGCCGATGCCGAGCCGATCCGTCACCCCCGGCCTGAAGCCCTCCAGGATGACATCGCTCTTGTGGACCAATTGCATGAAGATGGCCTTTCCCTCATCGGCCTTGAGGTTGAGCTTCATGCTCTTCTTGTTGCGGTTGAGGCCGAGGAAGTAAGCGCTCTGAGTCCGGACACGGGGAGGATACCACCTTCCGTAATCCCCCCGCTCGGTATCCTCGATCTTGAGCACATCGGCACCATAATCGGCCAGAAGCAGGGTGCAGAAATTGCCAGGCAAAAGGCGGGCGAGGTCCAGGACCTTGACCCCATCTAAGGCTTTCATCATCGGTCACCCCTTCATGAGCATATGGATGCAGCGCTTCCTTATGAAGAATATCCCGCAATCCTTTTGACGGGACCTTTATGCGAATCGGAAGCTGACGGGATTTCGTTCTCCCTCATGTGCTGGTTTATCCGGGAAGACGACCTCGAGGGGTTGGCCGATGGTGATTGAATCCGGGCGAGAGAGATCGGCACTGAGAAGGAGGGCGCTTATCCGTGGTCCCTCATCCAGTTGGACCAAGCCCCAGCAGTAGGGATTATCCCGGTTGTACCCCTTCTCCTCATACGCTG
>JBGVTJ010000136.1:0-22183 GCA_041862515.1 Thermodesulfobacteriota bacterium
CCCCCCTTCCTTTGATATTTTCGTCATCATATGTAATTCATGAGACGAAGTCAAGAAAATTGAGATCTTGAGCTTCCTGAGCTTCTGACGAACACAGACGAGCCCAAGAATACCCTTGGGTTGAATAACCCGGGGGGGTATTATCCGTACCGATAGTGCACCCCGAAACCGCCCGTGGGGTAGTTCCAGGTGACCGATCCATAAATACAGGCAATCATACACGTGCCACATTCCAGGCACCCGGCGAACTCCACCTGCATCTGATCCGTTTCCTCGTTGAGGGAATAAAGGTGGGCCGGGCAGGAATAGATACAGAAGCGCTCCCTGCACTCTTTACAGATTGATTGGTCGAGGGTAATGTGGCTTGCTTCGTCATTTTTGAAGGCATCCTGGGCCAGTTTCTCTTCGATGGTCATGGTAATCTCCCTAGATCCGCCGCAATTTCAGGATATCCATTATCCCCCTTACATTGAGGATGTTCTTTCGCAATGCCCTATAGGCAGTCGAGGAGAGTTTCGATTTAGGGTTTTCGTCTACCCACATAACCTTTTCGTAGAGGTCGCAGACGGCCTGGGGATAGTGATTGAACCATCGGGGATTTTTCAAAAAGGCAGGGACATGCCGGAAGGCCTCGAGCTCCTTCAAGAGAAAACTCTTCCGCAGGAGATCTTCGTAGGAGGCCAGGGAACGGGAAGAGAAATCCCCTTTCTTCCTTGCCTTCTTGATGGCCTCGGCAGCCATCACCCCCGAGGCAATGGCATATTCCATCCCCCTTACGGTGATGAGCATGTTAAGCCCGAACCCGGCGGCATCCCCCACAACCAGGATGCCTTCGGAATAGAGCCTTGGCATGAAGGTGATCCCACCTTCCGGGATCACGTGGGCTGAGTATTCAACGAGGGTTCCCCCTTCGATGAGCTTTGTGATTTCGGAGGATTCCTTGAATTCATCCAGGAATTGGTAAACCTCGTCCCGCGGTTTCCTTTTGTTGATGGCCTCGATGCCGATTACCATCCCCAGGGAGATACTCTCCAGGTTGGTGTAGAGAAAGCCCCCCCCCATCATCCCCTTGGTTAAGGAGCCGACGAATAGGTGGGCCATCCCCTCGTCGTCCCTGAGCCCGAACCGATCCTCGATCTTTTCGCGGGGGAGTTGTATGACCTCCTTAAGTCCGACGGCGAGGTGTCGCGGCTCAAAGGGCTTCCTCAACCCGGCCTTTTCCGCCAGAAAGGAGAGAACACCATCTGCTGCCACCACGACCTCCGCGGCTATCTCCTCCTCCCCCGTTACGACTCCAACGACCCTTCCATTCTCCATCAACAGACCATCCACCCGCTTTTCGGGGACTACGTAGGCCCCTTTTTCCATAACCTTATCGGCAAACCAGCGGTCGAAGGTGGACCTGAGAATGGTATAGCTCGGGTAGGGATGCTGGTTCATCTTTTGACTGGAGAGCTGAAAAGTGGTGGAGGAATCTCGGGCCATCAGGGTCAGGGCCTCTTTCGTGACATGACGCTCAAAAGGCGCCTGCTCCCAGAGCTCGGGCATGAATCTCCGGATGGGGCCCACGTAGATTCGGCCCCCCGTCACGTTTTTGCTGCCGGAGAAATCACCCCTTTCGAGGACGAGGACCGTCAATTCTCCCCCGGCAAGGTTCCACGCGCAGGAGAGACCCGCAAGGCCTCCCCCTACGATCACTACGTCGACCTTTTCCATGGTCTCCTCTTGGGATCAGGTCGTAACGGGCTGTTGCCCAAAACCCATTTCGCCCACTGAAAAGAATTTCTGACCATTCTAGAGCTCGCTTCACTGCAAATCCAAAACTCGCCTTTCGGGCCCAAACAGTGGATTTGCGGCCGTTCCGCTTCACTAAGAATGGTTACCAACAATTCTTTAATGTTCGCTCTAGGGATTCGGGCAACATTCCCTCAACTATTGGATATCCCCACGCTCTGGGGTCTTTACTCGTCAAATCACCAGCGCCTATTCCGACAGGGCCTTCTTGAACTCCGCGGTGAGGGCAGGCACGATTTGAAAGAGATCCCCGACGATACCGTAATCCGCATAGGTGAATATGAGGGAATTGGGGTTCTTATCCACGGCCACGATGACATTCGATGTATCGATCCCCATGGTGTGATGAATAGCTCCGGAAATCCCAAAGGCCATGTATAGTTTGGGCGAAATAACCTTCCCGCTCTTCCCAATCTGATCGTCGTGATCCCTCCACTGGTTATCGACGACCGCCCTGGTTGTCCCCACGGTGGCGTTGATCACCTCGGCAAGCTCTTCGATGATGTGGAAGTTTTCGGGCCCTTTGATACCTCGGCCAGCGGCTACCACGATATCGGCCTCGGTGAGATCAACTCTGTCGGTACTCGTCTTCTCCACCCTTTCCACCCTGGTTCTGATGGCCGTGGGGTTTATTTTTGGCTCAATGCGGATAATCTCCCCGTTCTTTTCTCCGTCGGGGGATTTGAGGGTAAAAACGTTGGGGCGTACCGTGGCCATCTGTGGCCTGACGTGCGAAAACGTAACATCAGCCAGGACTTTTCCACCATACATGGGCCTTTTCGCGATAATGCCCTTATCATCGCCGATGGTGAGATCAATACAGTCCGCTGCATATCCCGTGGCGAGACGGCAGGCCAACCAGGGAAAGAGATCCCTGCCCATGAAGGTGGAACCACCCAGCAGGATGGAGGGATTGCATTCTCGTACCATTTTAGCCAAGCTTTCCCCATAGGAGTCAGCGCTGTAGTGGTGATAAAGGGGATCGTCGATCACGTAGACCGTATCGGTGTATTTACTCAATTCTTCAGCCAGGAAACCGACCCCGTCCCCGAAGAGGACGGCGGCCACCTCCTCTCCCAGTGTGGAGGCCAACCCCCTTCCTCCCGACAGCAGCTCCATGGAAACCTTCCTTATGACTCCATCTCTCTGTTCCACGAAGATCCATA
Organism: Thermodesulfobacteriota bacterium; assembly: GCA_041862515.1. GTDB lineage: Bacteria > Desulfobacterota > BSN033 > WVXP01. The sequence continues at coordinate 2,961 of JBGVTJ010000136.1, forward strand.
TACCAGCCATTTCCGACCCCTTCACCTTCTATCTATACGATGACTCTGACAAAGAAGTTCTTCGCCGCTCAGAATATTTTATCTTGAGCAAGAAAACCTTGTCCCTTCGCTATAGTGCTTTACGGTCTTTTGCCCTAATTGCCTTCCGCTCAGAGTTCGTTTTTCCGGTTTTCTAAGGATTCCCAATTTTGAACTTTGACATTGACTCTCGTGTTCGTGTTTCGTGTCCGTGATCCGTGTCCGTGTCCATTATGCGTTATTTGTCACTGGGCATTTCTCCTCCCGCCTCCACCCTCTCAACCTCAACCTTAACCTTAGCCTTTCACCTTTGTCCTTTGACATTTCTCCTTCTGCCTCCAACCTCTAACCTCTTTCCGCCTTCCGACTACAGCACCCTATGATTTTGCGTTCAGAGCTCCTTTCCCCTAGCTTTCAGAGATCTCTATATCACCTTCTCCTGTTCCCGCAATAGCTTCACCAGGGCCTCGACGTTTTTGGGAAACTCCTTCTCAATCATCTTAACCGGCGGCCTTTTCTTGGGCGGATAGTATTTCAGGATTTTTGTCTTGGGCTTTACGTCCTCCGGGGAAAGGCCCAGGGCCTTGAGGTCGATTTTCGCTATTTGGGCCTTCATGGCCTTCATCACCCCGGCCACCTGGGGAATCCGGGGCTCATTGAGGCCCTTCTGTGCGGTAAACAGAGCGGGAAGGGGACACGTAACGATTTCCCTGCCGCCCTCTATCTCCCGGGTTGCTATTACCTCCTTCTTGTCACCGTCAATCTCCAACTCAACGATGGAGGTAAGACAGGGAATTCCAAGAAGCTGCGCCAGGGCAGGGCCCACGGCTCCCGAATCGTCGTCGATGGCTTGTTTACCGCAGAGAATCACGTCATAGTCCTGGCCCTCGATGAATTTTGCCAGGGTTCTGGCGGTGGTGTAGCCATCGACCTCTTCCAGGGCTGGGTCCTCGATCTGAAAAGCCTCATCGGCACCCATGGCAATGCCCCTTCGCAGGGCGTCCGCCGCCTTTCTGGAACCCAGAGTTGCAACCGTTACCTTTCCATCTCCCAATTTCTCCTTGATCCTCAATGCTTCCTCCACGGCGAATTCGTCGAAGAAGTTGAGGGCATATTTATTTTCAATATCCAATTTGGTATCCGATTGAGCCCTGATGATTGCCTCCACGTCGGGAACCTGTTTTACCAGCACCAGGATATTCATGCAATCAATCCTCCTTGAGATACATCCTTCCGAGATAGTCCTGAAGTACCTCATGGCATCCGCCCCCATAGAGGAGAAACCGCGCGTCCCTGAAGTACCGCTGAGGCGGGTATTCCATGGCGAAGGCATTTCCCCCGTAGATGCGGGTAGCTTCGTCCACCGCTGATAGGCACATCTCCGTGGCGAACATCTTCGCGAGCATGCATTCGTTGAGGCAGGGCAAGCCTTGCTCGATCATCCAAGCGCAACGGTAACAATACCATCGGGCAGCCTCATACCATGCCCAGAAGGATGCGAATTTGGATCGTATGAGCTGATATTGAGCGATGGGATTGCCAAAGGCAATTCTTCGGTTAGCATACTGCTTGGCATCGTCCATGGCCATTTTGGCGATGGCACAGGCGGCAAGGCCGGTCATGACACGAACCTCGTTGAGGATTTCACCGGCATATTGGACCCCCTTACCCAACTCTTCCCCCAAGAAGTAATCCTTGGGGACTCGCACATTATCGAAGATCAGCTCACCGGTTACGGAACTCCTGGAGCCCAGTTTCTTGAGCCTCTGCCCCCTGGAGAAACCGACCATATCCTCCTCGACGAGGAAAAAGTTAAGGGCCTTAATCCCCTGACTGGGATCCGTCGTTGCCAGGACCGTGCAAAAGTTGCACGTAGGTGCATTGGTAATCCACATCTTGGTGCCATTGATTACCCATTCATTTCCGTCTGGCACTGCCGTCGTCCTCGTACCGGCGAGGTCTGAACCCGATTGATCCTCCGTGAAGCAAATGGTTCCGATCTTCTCCCCCTTAATGGCCGGGACCAGGACCTTCTGCTTGACCTCCTCGGTCCCGAACCGGGCGATAAAATAGGTGCCCATCAGGATCTGCATGGTCACGGTCATGGCAAAGCCAACATCTCCACGAAAGAGCTCCTCGTAGAAGATCACCTGGGAAATCATGTCAAGGTTCATCCCTCCATACTTCTCTGGATGCCGGATCCCCAGATATCCCAACTTGGCGAACTCGTGCCAGAGTTCGAAGGAGAATTCCTTACCCTCATCCAGTTGTTGGACTTTGGGCATAATCATGCGATCGATGGTATCCTTTACCGTCTGTCTAAAGAATTCCTGTTCTTCCGTGAACGCAAAATCCATTGGTGCCCTCCCTGAGATATCAATCCCCTTGGTGAAAGGGTAGCTTGCCTGTCCGTATTTCGCGCTTTGGTTCTTCCCAGATAGTCTCAGGCTTCTCGGTTGATGGGGATCAGATAATCTTCCTTTCCTTGAACTCCTTCAACTGGTCTTGGCCATATCCCAACATCGACCCATAGATCTCATCATTGTGTTCGCCGAACCGGGGGGGAAAGCTCAAGGTAAAGTTAACGGATTTGAGATAGGCAGTGGTGAAAGGAGGTGGAGACAGGGCGAGTTCCATCCCCGTTTTGGGATCCTTGGCCCGGAGCAGGATATCCTTGATAAAGGGATCTTGGGTGACCTCCTCGACAGTGTTCACCTTGGAAATGGGGACGGTGGCCTTGACGAAAATGTCTACCCATTCCTGGGTGGTTTTCGTCTTGGTAACCTCGTTTATCTCCTCATTAAGGGAAACAACATCCGCGATTCGGCCAGCATTCGTCTCATAGTCCTTCCTCGCCAAATGCTGGAATTCGGGCATGCTGGTAATGGTGTTCCACTGCCTGTCGTTTCCCACCGCTATATAGACATACCCATCCACGGTAGAATAGACCGAGACGGGAGCAAAAAACTCGTGGGTGTTTCCCCTCCGCGTGATCGTTTTCCCGAATGACGTGGCTAAGGTGATGGGAACTGTCAACCAGGAAACTGTGCTCTGAAACATGGATATGTCGATTCGGCTCCCACTGCCGGTCATCGCCCTCTTGTACAGGGCCTTCATGAGCTCCCCATATCCGTGTTCGCTGGCCCCCATATCGGCCAAGGGTATTCCCACCACCTGGGGCTTACCATCCCCCTCGCCTGTCAATTCCATGAGACCCCCCCTGGCTTGAAGGACCGGGTCGTAGGCAGCCTCGTTGCTCGTGGGACCAAAGCCCGTGATGCCAAGCCAGATGATATCTTCTTTCAGTTTTCGGAGCATTTCATACTCGATTCCCAATTTGGCATAGTTTCGAGGGAGTTGGTTGGTGCAGAAGATATCTACCTCAAGTTTCGAGATCAAACCTCCAAGGATTTCTTGTCCCGCTTGAGTAGCCAGATCCAGGGTTATGGCCTTCTTACCGGAGTTAATGGACAAGAAGTAGGAGTTCATCCTCTCCTGCCCCAATACGTTATCCCCTATGTGTCGATTGGGATCTCCGTAAACGGGATGTTCCATTCGAATAACCCGAGCCCCATCCTGGGCCAATCTCCAGGTCAAATAGGGCAACGTAGTGGCCTGCTCCAAGCTCAATACGGTAATATCAGAGAGGATTCCGGTCCTCATTTAGCCTCCGCAGAGGGTTTATGGACACCTGGCGATGTGGATACAGTATCCAAAAAAGAACAAATCCAAAATACAATCACCGGAAGAAGGTGTCAAGGAATTCTTCCCAATACCCTAGGGTTTGGATTCCTTGAAATAGATCACCTGATGACACTGGGCCAAGATTTCTTGACGCTGGTTCCGCACCATGGCTTCAACCAGCCCAATCCTTCGCGTCCGATAAACGACTCGAGCCGTGGCTGTTAGACGATCGCCCGGTTTACCCGGGGATAAAAAATGAATGTTGTTTTGGATCGCAACTGCCGGTTCCCCGAAACTATTCCCCGCCGCCTCGCACGCATGATCAGCTACGGAGAAGATAGCACCCCCGTGGGCCATCCGAAAGAGGTTGACGTGATCGTCAGTGACGTCCATGAGCGCCGTGGCGCAGCCAGGTGAAAGTTCAACGACCCGCATACCAATGGATTTGGCAAAGGCATCCTCGATATTGACCTTTTCCAATATCGCCCTGAGATCCCCCTGAGCCGGTTTTAACATATCCTCTCCTCCATAGAACTTCCCCATCGATCCTATGATAGCTCCGCTATCGTAGGAGACGGGCCTGAAAATGTCAAGAACACTCCATGGGAGGATTTTCCCAATTTCTAGTGAAGACGCTTCGCACGAACTCTGTCATCTATTTATCAAATCCTTTTACTGAAGGATGGAGGGTGCGCCTTTTCCGGGCACATTTCTGATTTTCCTGGGAGCTGCCCTCCAGATATTAAGGCACGCGAAAATAGCAGAGGCTATCATAATGATAAAGACGGGAACGTAGCTCCTTACCTGGTCGTAGAGGAAACCGGCAAGCCATGCTCCAGAGGCCCCTCCGACTCCATTGAGGAGCATGAGCGCTCCAAAAATGCCTCCATAAGCCTCTCCCTCAAAGAAATCCGCAGCGATGACGGGAGGGAGTGCCGCGATAGCAGCGTATCCCATACCGAAGAAGACACCGTAAAAGTACGGGAGAGCAGAGGAATGGTAGACGGGGAATATGGTAAGAACTATCATTCCACAGATCGAGCAGGTAATCCCCATCGTGTAGGTGACCTCCCTTCCGATTTTATCCGATAGCGTTCCCCATAGGATTTTTCCCCCCACACTTACAATACCCACAATGCCGACGATGTAGGAGGCGAATAGGGTTTTCAACCCCTGATCGACAAAAAAGACGACCTGGTGTGTTAGGATTGACTGCGTAATGAAAGCCCCTAACGGAAAGGAAATACCAAGGAGCCAGAATTGTTTCGTGGTTATGGCCCGCCGGATCGTCCAGGACCGGGAAGCCCATTCTTCATCAATAACCAAGGGGTCTTTTATGCCGGTACAAATACTCTCCCTTTCAGAAAACCTCGTATCACGAGGCGAGGTTGTTTGTGGGGGTTTCCTGAGAAATGCTATCGCCATGGGGGCCACGACTAAAGGAATAGAGCATGCCATAATGCGATATGTCATCCGCCATCCTACTCGGCTGATAAGATGTTGGATTAAGGGGACGCAGATTAAAATTCCAATTCCTATCCCGGAGGATATGATACCCATGGCCAAGCCCCGATTGGCTTTAAACCACTGTTGGATGATTGTGGCATTGGGTATCCATCCGGTGAACCCTACCCCTACAGCAGTGATGACACCGAAAAAGATGTAGTGGTGCCACCAGGTTCTGGTTAAGCTGCAGAGGGCAAGTCCCATCCCTAAAAACAACGATCCCAACAAGATGACCCTTTTGGGTCCGAAGCGGTCTACAATGCTCCCTGCGAAGGGACCGATAAGGCTATGAACGATCACAAAGAGGGAGAAGGCGCCAGCACCAATAGAGCGGCTCCAGCCAAACTCTTCTAAAAGGGACACAAAAAACACGGAAAATGAGTACCAAACCGCATCAGCCAGAGCAAGGGTGATAAAACTGATGCCGACGATAATCCAACGAAGGTTAAAATAACCTTTTTCCTTCACAATCCACCTTTGGTGAAATGGATCGGTTTCTTGTAAACCCACCCGTTTTGAGACGATGATTGCCCTTCTTTTTGGGAGATGCCAACGGATTTGTACCCTTTCCCCTATAAGTCCTGATTTGACCAAAAAACCTGAACCGCGAGCGAGGGGATTGGACCAAAAGCCTATGGTCCAAGAATATACAATCACAGCGCTGAAGAAGCAAAAGAAAATTTAATTGAAAACCACTGCCGTCTGTGAATGCATGGGCTTTGATTTTTTGGACTGAGCTTGTATAATGTGGTGGAAAAGGGATTTGAAATGGGGTTTTGATGTGGAGATATTGAAGGGTAAAGAGATCATTTTAGGTGTAACGGGGGGGATTGCGGCGTATAAGGCTGTTGAACTGGTCCGGGAATTGACCAAAAAGGGGGCAAGGGTGCATGTGGTCATGACCAGAAATGCTCAGGAGTTCATCACTCCACTTACGTTTCAGACCCTTTCGGGCAATCCCGTCCAGACAGACCTATTTTCCCTGGTTCAGGACTCCAAGATAGGTCATGTGGCCTATGCGGATATGGCCCATGTGGTGGCGATTGTCCCTGCTACGGCCAATATTATTGGGAAGGTAGCACATGGCATCGCGGATGACTTTCTTTCCACTATGATCATGGCTACCAAATCGCCGGTACTGTTCGCCCCCTCCATGAATGTCAATATGTGGGGGAGTGTGGTGGTCCAGCAGAACGTGGCCATATTGAAAAAGGCGGGTTACCATCTTATCGGCCCAGAAGAGGGGGATTTGGCCTGCGAGGTCATCGGGCAGGGGAGATTGTCGGCGGTGACGGATATTGTGGAGCGTATCGAAGACCTCGTCGTTGAAAGGGACATGGATGAAGATCGTGTTCTCATAACCGCAGGCCCAACCCATGAGCCCATCGATCCGGTTCGGTTCATTACAAACCGATCTTCGGGAAGGATGGGATTTGCCTTGGCGAAAATAGCCCGAAGGAGGGGGGCGGATGTAACCTTGATTAGTGGGCCTACACATCTCCCTGTTCCGAGGGGAAATATTCGTTTCATTTCGGTGGGGACGGCTTCCGAGATGCGAAAAGAGGTATTGGAACACTATAAGGAGTGTTCCGTTATCATCAAGGCCGCAGCTGTTTCCGATTATCGCCCAAAATTCACGAGCAAGCAAAAGCTGAAGAAATCGAAAGCCCCTGTCTTGCTTGAACTGGAGAGAAACCCTGATATCATCGGGGAGATCGGATCGCTTAAGGGGGATCGTATCTTGGTTGGATTCGCCGCTGAAACGCGCGATCTTATCGCAAATGCCAGGAAAAAATTGAAGGAGAAAAATCTGGATTTGGTTGTTGCCAACGATGTTAGCCGATCCGACTCGGGGTTCGCAGTGGAAACCAATAGAGTAGTTATTATCGACTCTCAGGGGAAGGCGAACCGTCTTCCGTTAAAGAGCAAGGACGAGGTGGCAAACATTATCCTTGACAGGGTCGTTGAGATCTTGAGGGAAAAGGATGGCCGCAGAGGGAAGCCTTAGGACGAGCCCTTTGGGAAAAATTGCGCAAGGGCAAAAGGGATACTACTGGTTTTTCTCGGGTTTTTCTTTTTGAGCTTCGGGTTTCGGTGATTCACCGGCAGGTTTTTCCGCCTCTTTTTCTCCTTTCTTCCCCTTCTTTCTGCTTTCAGAAGGGTAATCGTTTACGTAGAATCCCGACCCCTTAAGGATGAAATTCGAAGCCGAAATGATTTTTCTCGCCTGTCCCAAACACCTTGGGCAGGCGGGGTTGAAATCTTCGTCTATTTTGTGGAAGGCCTCGAAGATAGTATTACACTTTTGGCATTGATATTCATAGATGGGCACGGAGTTACCTCAATGGAAAACGAGGGCAGTTATGATAGCGCAGAGTTCTGCATTTCCCTTCGGAGCTTGGTCAACGCCTCTTTCTCTATCTGCCTAATCCTCTCCCTTGAAAGTTGGAGTGTATCGCCAATTTCCCGTAAAGTCAATGGGCTGTCGCTCATGATACGGTGAGTAATGATGTATCTCTCGCGCTCGCTCAACCTGGCGAGGGCCTTTGAGACCTCGTTCTTCTGGATCTGTGAATTCTGAGATCGAATCAGCATATCTTCCTGATCGGGCGCATCATCGGAGAGGAGCGCCAATGGGGTTAATTCTTGATCCTCATCGAAGGGGAGATCCAATGATAGGTCTCTTCTGCTCATACGTTGCTCCATCTCGTGGATCTCCTCCTCTTTTACCCCCAAATCCTTTGCGATATCCTCATAAGATTGTGGATGATCCCCTTGGGGAGCTTCTAGTAACCTTCGGATTTTTCCCAGCTTGTAGAACAACTTCTTTTGGGCCTGGGTGGTTCCGATTTTGACGAGACTCCACGACTTTATGATGAAGTTTTGAATGTATGCCCTGATCCACCAGACGGCATAGGATATGAAACGATATCCCCTACCGGGATCGAATTTCTTAACCGCCATCATCAATCCGATATTTCCCTCCTGAATCAGGTCCAGAAGTTTCAGCCCGTAATTCTTATACTCCAAGGCGATCTTGACAACAAATCGGAGATTTGATGTAATCAACTTGTGGGCCGCCTCAATATCGCCCTTCTCCCGATATCTCAAGGCCAGTTCGAATTCCTGCTCGGGCGAGAGGACAGGTAATTGGTTAATCTGAGCCATATAGAGATCGAGGGCATTGCTGACAACTGGAAGATGAGACATTTTCTATCCCCCTAAATTATTAGCACTCAATCCAGATGAGTGCTAATAATGTAACTAATCGACAGCGAAAATGCAAGGCCTAAATAGAGGAGTTTTCAAAGGTATTTTTTCATTTCATGTTAATAGTTTCTTTTTTCAAAAGATTTCATAAATTATTTAAAAATTTCATAGATTTTTGCCTATTTCCATTCGATCGTCTTGTTGAAAAGATAGCCGCCGGTTTTCATCGGAAGGAGTGGTAAGGATGGAAGAAGAGGAGAAAGAGGATAAGGGGTTTGTCGTAAAAGACAGAAGGCATTTTTTTCAGCCAGAGGGAGAACGGGCCCCCGGCAAAGAGGAGAAGGCTAAGGAGCCAGAGGGTGATAAGGCGAGGTTAAGAGGAGAGGAGCGGGAAAAGGAAGCCGAGAAAAAAGAGGAGAGAAAAGAGCAGAGAGAAGAAGGCCAAAAGCAGGAGGTTCCCCTTCCTGAGGTTACCTTTTCCAATTTTGTCTTTTCTCTAACCACTCAAGCCCTCATCCAGTTAGGTGAGATTCAGGACCCAGAATCGAAGAGAGCGATGAAGAGCCTCCCCTTGGCCAAACAGACCATCGATCTCATCGGGATGTTGAGGGAAAAAACGAGCGGAAATTTGACGAAAGAGGAGGAGGCTTTGATCGACACCGCATTATACGATCTCAGGATAAGGTATGTGAAGGCGTCGGGCTAGCTCAAATCTCTTTTGTGTTGCCAGGAGTCATCCTTGCCCTCCCAGTAGAAACAAAGGTTCCAGATGATAAGTGCCCCTCGAGGAGGATTTACGCTTTCATATTCCGCAGGAATTCCGCCGTCTCCTCGGGAAGTGCAACATTGATGAACATCCCCGATCCCATTTCAAATCCGGCGGGAGTGGTCAACCGTGGGACAATCTGCAAATGCCAATGATAGTAGTCCTCTTCCTCGTCCTTGATAGGGGACGTGTGGATAACATAGTTGAAATCGGGATTGTGGAGGCCTCTATAGAGTCTCGAAAGGGTTTCCCTCAGTACCCTCGCGAATTCCCTTGAATCCCCCTCCGAGATCATGCCGAAGGAGGCTTGATGTTCCTTCGGAAAGATCAGCGTTTCAAAGGGAGAACGAGAGGCGAAGGGGTGAAAGACGGTGAACTTTTCCGTTTCCACAATGAGCCTCTTACCATAAACCAATCCATTCCTGATGATATCGCAGTATACGCAGCGTCCCGTGTCGTCGTAGTATCGGGTCGCCTCCTCCAGCTTCTTCCGGATATACGAGGGAACAATGGGAGTAGCCACCAACTGAGAGTGTGGGTGTTCGAGTGATGTTCCCGCGGAGAGGCCATAGTTTTTAAAGATGATAATGAGTTTACAGTGAGGGTCACCTTTGAGGGCATTATACCTTTCACGATATGCCAGGAGGACCTTTTCGACCTGTTTTTCATCCATGGAGGACATGATCTGGTTGTGGAGAGGGGTTTCGATAATCACTTCGTGATGGCCAACGCCATCCATCCATCGAAAGATACCGAGTTCCTCCTTTCTCTCGAGATTCCCAGAGGGGATGAGGGCGGCGAACTTATTGGGGACGACTCTCAGCAACCATTTGGATTTATCTGTGGTTTCCCCGTTTCTGTACGCCAAGATCTCGGGAGGGGCCATGGACTCATTTCCCGGACAGAAAGGACAGTCCGGAACAAATTCGGGAACCTTCGTGACCCTCTTTTCCACTCTGAAATCATGAGGTCTCTTTGCCCTTTCCGTTGCGATAATCACCCATTCCTTGGTAGCGGGATCTTGCCGCAATTCCGGCATATTCTCCTCCATTGAATAAAGGCCTGCCCTGGGATGACGGTGAAATACTTTTCCTCATGAGCCCACCTTCCAATCCCGTAACAGTTGAACAACGAGCCTGACCCCAACCCCCGTTGCCCCCTTCGGGATGTAAGGCTTATCCTTCTCTGCCCAGACAGGACCGGCGATATCCAGGTGAACCCATGGGTATTCCCCCACGAATTTCTTGAGGAAAGCCCCCCCGGTAATGGTCCCCGCGGGTCTCCCACCTACGTTCTTTATGTCAGCGACTTCGCTCTTTAACTGTTCCTCGTATTCCTCCCATAGGGGCAGCTCCCAAACCTTTTCGCCTGTTCGATCCGCAGCCCTCCTGACTCTTGCCTTGAGCTCCTCGTCATTTCCCATCATTCCCATCACGTTTTCGCCCAGGGCGATGATACAGGCTCCGGTCAGGGTTGCCAGGTCGATGATAGCTTTTGGTTTGGTACGCTGCGAGTAGGCTAAGGCATCCGCCAAAATGAGCCTCCCCTCTGCGTCAGTGCTGATGACTTCAATAGTCTTTCCGGATAGGGAGTTGAGTACATCTCCGGGACGGTAAGCCGAACCGCTGGGAAGGTTCTCCGTTGCGGGGATTAGTGCAACCAGATGAAGGGGAAGCTTGAGCTGAGATGCAGCTTGCATGACCCCTATTGCTGCCGCTCCTCCTCCCATATCGTGCTTCATTTTATCCATGTTTTCCGAAGGCTTAAGAGACAATCCGCCGCTGTCGAAGGTGATTGCCTTTCCAATAACCGCCACCGTGTCCAGGCGCCTCTTCGGAGGTTTGTATTCCAGGATGATAAATTTGGGGGATTCATGGCTCCCCGAAGCTACGGCGAGGAGCGCTCCCATTCCCAGCTCTCTCATCTCCTCGACATTGAGGACCTCCCACCTGAGGCCATTATTCTCTGCGACTCCTTTGGCCACCTGAGCCAACATCGAGGGGGTTTTCCGATTCGCCGGTCGAGAGACCAAATCCCGCGCAAGATAAACTGCCTTTGAAATGATCTCAGCGGCGTCCACGGCCTTTTGAATTTGGGAAATCCTTTTTTCGTCAGGGGTAACGAGATGGATCTCCTCAACCTCTTTGATCTTCTCCCTTTCCTCCGTCTTGAACTCGTTGAACTGGTATAGTCCCAGGTAGATTCCCTCGACAAGCCCCTGGGAAAAATCTTCGAGGCTGATTTTTTGCTCCCCCGTGAGGTAGGGACAAAGGGAAAACTCCTTTACCCCCTTATCGCGAAGGAATCGGGCAGCCTTAGAAGCGGTGCCTCTCCATTTATCCAAATGAAAATCCGTTCTTTTCCCCAGTCCCATCAAGAGGATTCGTTTAGCGGGAATCGCTCCCTTGGTATAGATCAGGGAGGGTTGATACAGTTCCCCTTGGAAGTCCCCGCCTTGAATGACCTCGGATATGAGACCTCCAGAGGCCTTGTCCATCGCTTCTGTCTCCCGTAACAACTTTTCGTCGCCTTCGAAGTGAAACGCCACGACTGCCTCCGATGGGAAGGCGTCGAGCTTGCCTCTTTGTAGCATTACCTTCACTGCTCAACTCCCCCAATCTTTCTACGCTTCGGAAATTCCAATGCATATTGAGTTCATGCTTCGGACGCGGTATCTTCAAAAAAGTTCGACTGACATATTCACCACTGCCTCGTTAATGCCTTCGTTCATAACATAGAGGACACGGAGAGCGGATTTAGATTAACATGCAACGACGATGGCAAAGTGCATATCGGGAAAATCGGAAAAATCGGCGAGAACCAAGGTCCTTTTTCGGTAGCCGTCTTAACCCCCATTTTTCATGGCGGGCAAGTCGGCTGACCATTCTCATCCTTCTTGGAGGATTACGAAGATATTACCCCCTTTGCGGTTAATCAAAAAGAGTACCCCCTCTTTCCGGTTTGCCCCTTCCATGGCGCGTTGGTAGTCCTTGATGCCCTCGATCTTCTTGCGATTAACCTCAAGAATTACATCCCCAGGTTGGAGCCCGGCATTCTGGCCAGTGCTTCCAGGCTCGACCTCCACGATTACAACCCCGCGATCAGCTGTGATTCCCCATCTTTGGGCCAATTGGGGGGTGATCTCTTCCGCCTTAAGACCAAACCATTCCTTCTTAATCTCAGGTACTTCGTCTTCAGCCTTGATTTCACCGGGCATTTCCTCCGTTTTGACGAAGACCGTCATCTCCTCCCCACTACGGATAATCTTGAGGGTCACCTTTTGGCCCACTTCCGTCCTGAGGACATGTTGAATCAACTCCCTTGAATTCTTCACCTTCTCGGTGTCAATCTCTTTGATGATGTCCCCGATCTTGATGTCTGCCCTTTCGGCAGGGCTGTCGGGGAAAATGTTGTTGATGAGAACCCCTTCCTTATCGGACAACCCAAATTGCTTTCTCAGCTCATCGGTGAGATCTTGTATACCGATGCCAATCCACGCCCTAATGACCTTGCCCCGCCTGATCAATTGTTGGCTGATGGATTTGGCAAGGTTAATGGGGATTGCAAAGCCAATGCCTTGCCCTGGCTGAATGATCATGGCATTAATTCCGATAACCTCTCCCCGAATATCACAGAGAGCCCCACCACTGTTGCCTGGATTGATGGACGCATCGGTCTGAATGAAATCCTCATAGGTACCCGTTCCAAAGCCTGACCTGCCAGTGGCACTGATGACTCCCACCGTAACCGTCTCCTCAAGGCCAAATGGACTACCAATCGCAATGGCCCACTGCCCAACCCGCAAGTTGTCGGAGTCGCCTAAGGTGGCGCATTTCAAGTTTTCCCCTTTGATTTGAACTACCGCGAGATCCGTTTTGGGATCGCTCCCTTTGGTCGTCGCCTCGAATTCGCTGCCGTCATAGAGCCTCACCGTTATCTTGTCGGCTTCCGCAACCACGTGGTGGTTGGTGATGACATACCCGCTCTCGTCGATGATAACCCCGGAGCCTGTACCCCTCTGCTTTTGTTTGTACTCCCTTCCGGGCCGTCTGAATCCCTTGAAGAATTCCTCGAAGGGGGATCCCTTGAAGAAGTCCTCCCCAAACCCTTCCCATTGGGAGAAACTCACCGTCCTTTCGCTGAAGATGCTCACCACCGAAGGCCTTACCTTATTGGCCACATCAATAAAGGCTCCCTCCATTGATGTGACGTCCAAAGCTTCCTTGGTGGAGGGTTGAGACGGGAGTCCCCAATGCAAAAGAATGAAGAAGCTCAGCACAATGAAAAGTGCGCCGCGAAAACGCCTTTCTTTTGGACCTTTTGTCATTTTAGATCTCCTTCTCCCTATAAAGATAACCATCAATTACATAATTACAAGTCATAAGGGGGACCAAGAATACCTAAGTTATGAAGTCATCTTGCTCTTTCGGTGGTTTTCGGTGAAGCCTTCCCCGTCGACCCAATGGTTCCGCGGCAATCCTGGCCTCCTTAAAGAGAGATCGATAGACCAGGAGGCTTGTCAGGAATGGAAATACGTAATAGACGAGCCGATACAGGATGACGGCAACGATGGCTTCTTCCAGTGGGACCGTAAGGCTGTAGTATACGGCTGCCATGGATCCCTCCATGACTCCAATTCCACCGGGAACCAGCGAGAGAATCGAGGCGAAGAGCCCTACGGCAAACCCCACGACGAGGACCTCGGGGTGGATGAAGTAATGGATAGCGAGAAAGCAGAAATAAAGGGTGAAAAGGCAGCCGATCCAATCGAGCAAGATGTAGAGGACCGGGGCCTTCAATTCCCCCTTTTTCAGCCCCATCAACTCCATTCCCTGATTGAACTCCGCCTTGAAGGATTTGAGTTCCCCAGTTTCAATCAGATTGTCTGCCTTAGTGGAGAAGAAGGAATGGACCTTGTTTGTCCATCGGGCTATGCGGTCGATCCAGTTCTCCCGGAACTCCCTGTTGACTACGGATTTAAACGCCAAGTACGTCATATAGAGGGCGACAAATATGAGAAGACTAGATACGATAAAATTGTAGGTCCGCATTTGTTTGTGTGCAATTAAGGTTGCAAATCCAATGAGAACGAATAACATCAATATCACGTTCATGATGAAGGTATGAATGATAGAGACCACTATGGTATCACTGTAGGAGACCCCTTTTTTCTTCAGGAGGTATATCCGGGCGGTAAATCCACCGACTCCTCCCGTAGACAAGACATAGTTGATGGATGTCGAGATCCAAGAGATGGTGAAGATCTCCAGAAAAGGAAGGCGGATATGCATCAGCTCCAGTATTTTTTTCAGGGAGAGACCGATGAGGAGGTAGCTTACAAAGGCAGCGGAAAAGGAAAGGCCGAGAAAGTAAGGGTCAAGCTTTGCCGAAAGGCGGATCATTTTTCTGATATCTGATACGCTTACCAATACGGCCACGGCGATGAAGACAACAATACCGATTTTCACCCATCTCTTTGCCTTGCCCCCCATGGGCTTATCTCCTTGATATTCCCCCTGTTGACAGGTTTTTTTCTGCCCCTTGAGAAGGAGAGAAACTATGGGAATAATACCTCCTCCCCCACCTCAGGAGCCGGAAGTCCTTCAACATCAACGCGCTTTGGGGAAGATTCGTTACGGCATCGCAAATTCATGTCCGGGAGGTCTTATGGACAGTACGGGGCAGGTTGATTTTCGGACCACCTTCTCCGCCACACTTCCAAAAAGGATATGCGACAGACCCGACCGTCCGTGAGTTGCCATGACGATCAAATCCACCTCCTTCTCCCTTGCCGCCTTAATAATCTCCAGAAATGGAGTTCCCACCCTATGGATGGTCTCGGTCTTTATCCCTTTCTGCATTTCAGAGGGAATAAATTCATCGAGCTGTTTTCGATCCTCAGATTCCCTCTGCTTCAGGAGCTCTTCCAATCTCCCCGGTTCCAGGTACGGAGAGATTTGTCGAATCGCATCTAAGTCCTTTTCAGGGGTTACATGGATCAGGGTAATCCTCGCTTCGAAGGTTTGGGCAAGGGTTAAGGCATAATCCAGTGCATACTTGGAGAAATCGGAAAAATCCGTGGGAACCAGAATGTTTTTGATTCTTATCATCTTATCCTCCTTTCTTAATCCCGAGGCTCGGTTCAACTTCACCCTTTAGAGCTCACGTTTATGGATGATAACCACTAATGAGGTGCCGACAGGATTATTTTCTCTGCCTACTTCCTTTTCCGCAAGGATTCATGATCCCCTTAACCCCTTTGTTACTGAGATAAACCTTGAGGGGTCGTTGGATTTCGTCCATACTAAAGCGGTGAGTGATCGACTCGGTGAAGGGGATTCCGTTGGAACTCACGATATCAACGGGACTTGGGTTGGACATCCCTTATCTCTTGCAGCCTCCGCTTTGCCATCTCATTATGTGGGTCAAGCTCCAATACCATTTCCCATTCGGCCTTGGCGAAGTCATATTGTCCCCTTCGGGTATAGATCTCCCCGAGAAGAGCATGAGCCTCCATATGCCGGGGGTTGAGATTGACGGCCTTCAGAAATTCCCTAACGGCATCACTCTCCGCTTCCTTGAACCAATAAGCCAAACCCAAGGCATAATGGATTTCGTCATTTTTCGGATCAATCCGTTCCGCCTCCTTGAAGATCTCCAAGGCCTTATCATAATCCCCGAGATATTGTGCATATGCCATGCCTGCATTATAGAATAAATCGAATTTTTTCAGCCCCAGCTGCATTGCCTTTTCGTACTCCTCAATTTCCCTGCCATGCTCCTCTTTGAAGCCATAGGCGTATCCCAAGTGATAATGGGCCAAGGCGAAATGGGGTTTCTCCCGAACTATCCGTTCGTGGAATTCAATGGCCTTATCCCAATTCCCTTTTTCCAGGTGGAGGTCCGCTTCCTTGTCGCAGATGGTTTGGATCATAGATGGAGATTGACCCAAGCGACTAATGGAGCATCCAGTGGAGATAAGAAACGATAATAATACGACAATTATCCTTCTTGAGTTCATCGTGGTTAAATGCTCATGAGTTTATTGCTCTGAGCCGATTTTATGAGTTTATTGAAATATTAGCCCCAATGCAAGGGAATTCTCCAGAGGCTTGCAGGCTTTCCCAAAGAACTCCGTGCTGCATAATAGGCGGAGTTTCCGGACCTTGACAATTTGGAAACCAAGATTATATTGACCCTAAGGGGAGAGGAGATGATTTCATAACCCGTAATTTCATGAGTAGGAGGTGATCGCTCATGGTACAGAAGGAACTAACCCCATGGCGGCCATTCGGAGAGCTGAGCAGTCTCAGAAGGGAAATGGACAGGCTTTGGGAAAATTTTTTCGGCGAGAGGCCTTTAACAAGGATGTGGGAGAGGGAATGGGCTCCGTCTCTGGATGTGTCTGAAACCAGGGATAATTTTGTGGTGAAGGCGGAAGTTCCGGGGATAGATGCCAAGGATATCGACATTTCCTTGACCGGTGACGTCCTAACCATCAAAGGGGAGAAGAGACAGGAAAAGGAGGAGAAGGAAGAGGATTACCATCTCGTTGAGAGAAGCTATGGGTCCTTCTCACGCTCGGTTAGACTTCCAGCGGAGGTGGAGAGTAATAAGATTAAGGCATCCTATAAAAATGGAATCCTCAACATTACACTTCCTAAATCGGAGAAGGTAAAGGCAAAGGAGGTAAAAATTAAGGTTGAATAAGGCATCTTCCTCTCTCCCCCTCCTCAATTTCATACCTTCTTTTATCCTCGCATTACCTTAATCCCATCAAGGGCATCCATTAGGACTATTTTTGTTCAAAAGAGTCGGCAAAGTCACCCCTTGTCTGGAGGACAAATTTGCTTACGGGGTATAAATTTTTTCCTTTGACAAAATCAGACAGCAGGTGTAGGGTAGTTCTGAATTAGGAAAGCTGACAATGCAACCGAAAAATCTTATAACAAATATGTTAGGGTAAGTCGGCTTCACCGAGGGGAGGGGTGAAACTCAGTACATTTGAGATAGGCGGGGAGAAACGTCTGGGGGCCTTTGAAAATGAATGGGTTATCGACCTCAACGCATCGTATCGAACGCTTTTAACCGAGAAGGGAATGCCCAATCCGGAAGCCGGGGCCGATTCCGAACTTCCGATTGATCTGCTTTCTTTTATCGAAAAAAATGAGATCGCGCTTACCGCTGCGAAAAAAACCCTTGATTATGTCAGGAAGAAGGAATACCAGGTAGTAGGTTGTGTCCATTCTCTCTTCCAAATCACCTTCAGGGCTTCCCACAGACCACCAAAAATTGTATGCACTGGAACCAATTATGAGGACTATCGGAAACTCATCGGGATTCCATTCTCGCCCGTGCCCCTGGTGTTTCTAAAATCTCCCTCTGCCGTCATCGGTCATGAGGAGACGATCTACCTCCCCTCTGGATATGGAATCTTCTACCACGAATGGGAGTTCTCCTGTGTGATTTCAAAAAGATGCAAAAATGTCCCTATGAAAAAGGTAGACGATGTCATCTTCGGATACACGATCTTCAACGACATCACAGCTCGATCTCTGGAGGCTACGAATCGAGAATTTCAGCCCTGGGGGAAAAATATCGATACTTTTGCTCCAATGGGACCATGGGTAGTTACACCCGATGAAATGCCGAAAAATATCTATGCCTTAAAAATGATAAGAAGGCGCAACGGGAAAGTGGAATGTGAATCCACTACCTCCAATATGAGATTGGGGTTTGGAGAGATCATCGAATTTGTAACGAGCTTCTGGACACTAGAGCCCGGAGATGTTGTTACCACAGCGACGCCTCCTGCAGGTCCGTTTGAGGCAGGGGATGTGATCGAGGCGGAAATTGAGGGGATCGGGGTTTTGAGAAACCCGGTGGAGGGCATTGAGGTGGATCGCAAATATGCCCAGCAGATCAATTTGGAGGATATCGTGTAAGAAAGGAGGTGATTTGAAGGGAAAGAAAGAGTAAGCCCGTTTCTTGTGCTTTTTCATGAAAGGAGGGAAAGAGATGATGTTGAGAAAAATTGGATTGATCTTTACCGTCGCAGCCATCCTCGTTGTCTTTATGAGTACCAATGGGATGGCCAAGTTTCCCGCCAAGGACATCGTCCTGATCTGTCCCTGGTCAGCTGGTGGAGGGACCGATACGATCTCCAGGGCACTAGTCAAGAACGCCAAGAAGTATTTTGGCGTGAATGTGAATGTGGTCAACAAGACCGGAGGAATGGGGGCCGTGGGAATGGGAGCTGTTGCCACAGCCAGACCGGACGGCTATACCGTCGGCATGATCACCTTCCAGTTGAGCACCTTTCGACTGATGGGATTGGCAAAGCTCTCCTACCGGGATTTCTCCCTGATTCAGCTCGTCAACCGAAGCCCTGCGTCAATTTCAGTGGATGCTGATTCGAAATGGCAAACAATGAAGCAGGTGATGGACTACGCGAAGAAAAACCCGGGAATCGTCACCGCCGGGCACAGCGGCGCAGGCGGAGGATGGCACCTGGCCCTGGCCTCCATCGCGACGATGAACGAGGTTAAGTTCAACTACGTGCCATTCGATGGGGCGGCTCCCACCAGAACGGCCCTTATCGGGGGTCATATCGACGTTGCCACGACGGGGATCGATGAGGTGCTTCAGCTTTACAAGGCTGGACAGGTCCGCATCCTCGCCGTGAACGCCTTTGAACGACACCCGCTCTTTCCAGAGGTTCCGACCATCAAGGAGGCCGGATTTCCCAATCCAAACCCGATCTTTGACTGGCGAGGGTTAGGTGCTCCCAAGGGTGTCCCAAAGGATGCTATGAAGGTCTTGGTCAAGGGGTTCAAGCAGTGCTTCGACGACCCCGAGTTCAGGAAGCTGGCCGATGAACTGGGGCTACCCCTGGTCTATCAGGATCCCGAGGGATTTAAGGAGTTCCTGGCAGGGATGGAAAAGACCCTGGAGCCCGCCCTGAAATCCGTGAATCTTCTCAAACCGATGAAGTGATGAATCAGGTATCGGAAGCGGCCAAGTGAGCCGCTTCCGATGC
>JBGVTJ010000137.1:0-2135 GCA_041862515.1 Thermodesulfobacteriota bacterium
AAGCGAAGGGCCCGAAGGGGTTATCCATTAACGGCCTGTTGCTCAAACCTCCTGGAGCACATATTCAAGAATTTTTGCTAACCGTTCTTGGTGAAGTGAAACGACCGCAAATCCAATGTTTGAGCCCAGAGGGCGAGTTTCAGATTTGCAATGAAGCGAATTTTAGAATGATCAAAAATTCTTTTCTGAGAGCGAAAGAGGGTTTGGGCAACAACCTGTTAAAAGATAAATTCGTCGCCTTGCTTGAGGATGGAGATATTGGGATGGTTGAGCTGTTCGATCTCGGCTGTGAGTGTTTCGAGGTATTGGGGTTTCATATGGAAGATGAAGATGGGAACATCGAGATCCCCCATCTTTTTGAGCTCTTCTTCAAGCATGGATGGAGTGAGGTGGCCTGTGAGCCTGGCAAGATCCCTTAATCGATTGGGAAAGGACGTTTCGACGAATATCGCCTTGAGGCCCTTTTGCTCCCTGGCCTCCTTCCATATCCAGGGCGTTGCGCTGGTGTCCCCCGAATAGAGGATTGACCCATTTCCGTCCTGCAATTTATACCCAACAGATTCCACCACGTGGTTTGCCTTAAAGGCATTAACCGTCAATCCGTTGACTTCAAAGCTCTCGCCAGGGGCGATGGGTCTGAACCTCATAATGGGGTTCTTCTTATCAGGGATAGAGGTAAAATCCGGGGAAAGAAGATTGTTGAAGTAGTGCGTCTTCAGGATGTCCAGGATTCCGGCGGTGCTGTAAATATTTACCGTGGTCGAAAATCGCTCGAAAAGGTTATCCGCCAAAAAAAAGAGCCCCTTGACATGGTCTAGATGGCTGTGGCTGAGGAGGATGTTCCTGATTTTCAGCTGGTCTTCCATCGTCATTGCCGAAGCGATGGTCCCTGCATCAACAAGAATGGCCTCATTGACCAAAAAAGAGGTGGCGTGATAGTTTCGCAGCTCCGTGCCGTAGCAGCCTAAGACCCTAAGCCTCATCCGATCCAAACCTCCATCTCCTAAGCTAATCGCTCATCTGGTAAACTCCATCCCATTTCGGGGATGGGGTCTTCTTCTGAAAGAGCCTACACCTCCGAAGGTAAAGTTTTGCCGGACCATCATCGGGCCTGATCTTTAAGGCCTCCTCGAATTCACTGATCCCCTCATCCCATTGTCTGGACCGATATGCCATTAACCCATTCTCAAATGACGCCCTGAAGGCGGACCACCCTTGAAACGGCTCTTTCCTACCGAGAAGCTCAAAGATCCTCACCGGCTCCCTCCTCCCCCTCACCCTGACGATATCAAGATCCCTGCAGACAAATGCATCCTTGACATATTGATGAGTGAACTCGCTGATGATGATATTGGTATCGTACTCCCGGTTGAGCTTTTCAAGCCTTGAGCCTAAGTTAACGTGATCCCCAACAACGGTATAATCGAAGAGCATATTGGAACCCATGTTTCCCACCGACATGGGACCGGTATTTATTCCAATCCCTATGGAGATCTCCGGGACCCCATCGATCTCCCAGCTCTTCTGGAGATCCCTTAAGGCTTCAACCATACCCAAGGCGGTATGGCAGGCCTTTTCAGCGTGGTCGTTCTGTTCGAGAGGCGCACCGAAGATGGCCATGATGGCATCCCCCATGTATTTATCCAGTGTCCCCTGATACTTGAAGACGGTAACGGTCATTGGGGTGAGATAGAGGTTTAACAGTTTGGTTAGGGTTTCCGGGGGAAGGGTTTCCGAAAGGTGGGTAAATCCCCTGATGTCCGAGAAGAGCACCGTCAGCACCCTTCTCTCACCACCCAGCTTCAGTTTTTCCGGATCCTTTAATATCTCGTTGACAACGCCGGCAGAGACGTAGAACTGAAAGGCATTTCTGATCTTCCTCTTTTCCCTCTCCTCAGTAACGTACTGATAGACCGTAACGGCCACAAAGACTCCGAAGAAAGCCGGGAGGATGGGATAGATGAGGTTAATCCAAATCCTCTGGTTGACCAAGAAATACCAATTGGCGATTATGTAGATGAACAAGAAACCTATGGAAATGGATGCCCCCCTTAAAGGCTTTAGCCGGGGAATGAGCATTCCGGGGATGAGGGCCATCAGGATAATGGCCGGGATGTTGAGAGCCCAGATCCAAT
>JBGVTJ010000138.1:0-12280 GCA_041862515.1 Thermodesulfobacteriota bacterium
TCGATCGCTCCTCCTTGCGGCGTATTGCTCCATACGCCTCAGTCGTCGCTCCTCGGCGCCTTGCATCTAATACCTTTAATACCTTACTGGCGATCAGGAATACTCTATAACCTGCTGATTTCAGTCTTGATACCTAAATTAGACGGTGGATTTTGGACGGGCAAGTCGATAACTCGGGTGAGGCTTGCAAAACTCTGGCAATTCTCGGACATTTTTCCCTTGACAATGTCTTCATACATCTGGTAACAAAAGGTAATTTCCTCGATCCCCTGCCCGACATTACATTATCTGAACGCTGAGCCGCAGGGGAACTTCCCCGCTGCAGCCCCTTTGTTCCGTAAGACACCCACGGGTGAAGGGGGAACACATCATGGATTTCCTTATCGTTCAAACCCTCAGCGGTATTTCCTTTGCTGCTATCCTCTTTCTTCTCGCAAGCGGGCTTTCCCTGATTTTCGGGGTGATGAACATCGTAAACATTGCCCACGGCTCATACTATATGCTCGGGGCCTACATTGGGCTCTCCATACTCTGGAAAACGGGGAGCTTTGTTTTGGCCATCCTCGGGGCAGCTTTGTTCATCGCCTTCATTGGAATTGCGATGCAGCGTTTCTTTCTTCGGAGATATTTCGAACACTTTCCCCAGGTATTGATGACCATGGGCTTTGCTCTCATTTTCAGGGACCTGGCTCTCCTGATCTGGGGAGGAGACCCCCTATCCTTCCCCGCCCCGAAGATCCTCCAGGGGTCTCTCCATATGGGGGAAATCATATTCCCTATTTATCGATTATTTGTGATCGTGCTTTCCATCGCCGTCGCCATCGGGCTGTGGGTGTTCAATGAGAAAACCTCCTTCGGGGCAAAGCTTCGAGCAACCGTGGACGACAATGAAATGGCCAGGGGAATCGGTATCAACGTCCCTCTGGTTTCCGGATTCATGTTTGGTCTTGGCGCTTTTCTGGCTGCCGCTGGCGGCGTCATTGGTGCCCCTTTCTTCGGGGTTTATGCCGGGGCCGATTTTGAGATCTTACCGCTGGCTTTCGTTGTGGTGATCGTGGGGGGAATGGGGAGCCTCAAGGGAGCAGCCGTCGGGAGTATCCTGGTGGGATTGGTCGATAACTTCGGTAAAGCCCTGGTCCCTGATCTTTCCTACTTCACACTCTTCCTCCCTATGGCAATCGTGCTCGCCATCAAACCAACGGGCCTTTTCGGAAGAAAATGAGAGGATGCACTCCATGAGGGTGATAACCCAGTTTAGGTTAAAGATATCGGGCGCTATCGCAGCCCTCATCCTCTTGGTGATTCTCCCCCCCTTTCTCCCATCGTATTGGCTGACCATTCTCACGCAAATGCTCATATTCGGGATAATGGCCATGAGCCTTGATGTCCTCATGGGATATACGGGACTCCCCTCCTTCGGTCACGCCGCGTTTTTCGGCGCGTCCGCATACGTAATAGCCATATTGAGTACTCGCTATCAGGTTGGCTTCCTGGGTTGCATTGCCAGCGGTTTCCTTCTTTCGGTTGCAATAGCCGCTATATTCGGCCTGCTGGTGGCACATGCAGCAGGGGTTTACTTTCTCATGATAACATTGGCATTGGGTATGGTGATCTGGGGGCTTGCGTTTAGATGGGTAACCATGACCGGGGGCGATAACGGAATTGCCGGTATTCCCAGACCCGGGCTCGGAATTCCGATTTCCCTCGAAGATCCGATCTTTTTCTATTACTTCGTCGTCATCGTTTTTCTCATCGTGCTCTTTCTCTTATATATTTTCATCCGTTCACCTTTCGGCCAAAGCCTTATGGGAATCCGCGAGAGCGAATCACGCATGCGAATCCTCGGGTATAACACCTGGCTCCACAAATACCTGGCCTATGTTGTTGCCGGGGCCTTCAGCGGGATATCGGGAATCCTTTGGGCTTATTACAATGGTTTTGTGAGTCCCATGGATGCCGAACTTACCGCCTCGTTCGAGGCGTTTCTCATGGTCATCCTTGGGGGACCCGCCACGTTGGTTGGCCCCGCATTGGGAGCGGGAATTATCGTTTTTCTGAAGAATTTCATCAGCGCCTACACCCATCGATGGCTCTTGATCATAGGAGGGATCTACATCCTGGCTATTCTGTACGCGCCTGGTGGCGTCATGGAACTGGGGAAACGATTGGCGAAGGGGGGTGATAATGAATAGGATCTTCGGCATATCCAAAGCGTTTCTGTTGAAGGAACAATTGAGAAAGGAGGAAGAATCATGAAGAAAATAATTCTGTTCGCTGTCATCGGAGCCTTGGTGATTGGCATGGCTGCCATGCCGAGCCCAGCTTTGGCGGAGAAAAAACCGTTCAAGATCGGGTTTTTCGCACCGCTCACCGGACATGCGGCTCAGACGGGGAGGGACATGCTCTCGGGTCTGCAGGTGTTTCTCATCGAGCAAGGGTGGAAAGTTGCAGGCCGTAAAATTGAGCTCATTTCCGAGGATTCTGAGGCCAAACCGGCCGTCGCGCTGACCAAGGTGAGAAAATTGGTGGAAAAAGACGCTGTCCATGTCGTCATCGGGGGCCTTATGGCTTCATCGGGTTATGCCCTTATGCCGTATGCAGACTCGAAGAAGATCCCCGCGATCTATGCCATTATGGCCTCAGATGACCTCACCCAGAGGAAACCGGGTAAGTGGATGGTGCGCACGGGGTGGGCCAGCAGCCAGCCTTCCCATCCATTCGGGGAGTATGTGTACAAAGAGCTTGGGTACCGTAAAGTAGCGACCATAGGCTATGATTATGCCTTTGGATGGGAGGTCGTCGGGGGATTTGAGAGAACCTTTGAAGATGCGGGGGGAAGGATCATACAGAAACTGTGGACCCCTGTCGGAACCATGGACTACGGGCCATTCTTGGGCCAAATCAGTAAGGACGCAGATGCTGTCTTCGCCCTCTTCTTTGGTGCTGGGGCACTGCAGTTTGTTAAGCAGTACAAGGACTACGGGCTCAAGGATAAGATCCCCCTTCTCGGTGGCGGGACGACCACGGACGAACACGTCCTTCCTTCCATGGGGGACGAAGCGATTGGCATCATGACAACCCTTCACTACAGTCAGGCCATTGATACGCCGGAAAACAAGAAGTTTGCCGCGGCCTTCAAAGATTTTGCCGGAAAGATCGCATCCTACTACGGCGAGGGGCCTTACACCGGTGGAAAGTGGATCATCGAGGCCACCAAGGCGATCAAGGGGAATGTAGAAGACCGTGAAAAGTTTCTGAAGGCTCTGAAAAGTCTCAAGATGCCCGATTCCCCTCGTGGCCCAATCGAGCTCGACAAGTTCGGTAATCCCATCCAGAATATCTACATCAGGAAAGTGGAAAGGGTGGGAGGCGAGCTCCAAAATACCGTCGTTAAGGTATACCCGAAGGTATCTCAATTCTGGACGTACAATCCGGACGAGTATCTCAAGAAGCCTCTCTACAGTAGGGACTATCCCCCTCTGAAAAAGTAGAGAAAACAAGAATCAATAAATGTTTAAAGAGGAAATGGGTGGATACGCTCTGTCTTGTTCTTGAGGATCTCACCAAGAATTTCGGCGGTCTGACGGCAGTCGATAATGTGAGTCTCGAGGTTAAGGTAGGGGAGAGGCGTGGCATTATTGGGCCGAATGGTGCGGGGAAGACGACCCTTTTTAACCTCATATGTGGTGAGTTTCCCCCTTCAGGAGGGAAGATCGTCCATTTTGAAAAAGATGTAACCCAGATTCCCTCCCACAAAAGGATTGCACTCGGGATAGCGAGGACTTTTCAGATTACCAATCTATTTCCGAACCTGACGGTACTCCAAAATCTCCTCTTGGCCGCCCAAGGGCTTGAAAGAACGAAATTCGTCATGTATTTGCCCATTTCCTCCTATAAACATCTCTATGAGAAATCCAAGAGCCTCTTGGAAGAGGTTGAACTGTGGGAGAAACGAGACGTTCTCGTCAAGAACCTCTCCCACGGTGAACAGCGTCAGATCGAGGTCTGCCTCGCCCTCATTGGGCAGCCTCGTCTCTTGCTCTTGGATGAGCCAACAGCCGGATTGTCCCCTGCCGAAACCCTCTCGTTCACCACCATGTTGAAAGAGCTTGATCCCGATATGACCATTTTGTTGATCGAGCACGACATGGACGTGGCCTTTGAATTCGCTGAAAACATCACGGTGCTCCACCAGGGGAGCTTGATCGCCACGGGAACGAAGGAGGAAATTAAGGCAAATACAACGGTACAAGAGATATATTTGGGAACGGAATAATCATGCTCAAAATCCTGGATATCCATACCTACTACGGTGACAGCTATGTGCTTCAGGGAATCTCCTTTGAACTTGAAAAAGGAAGTGTCGTTGCTATCCTTGGGCGGAACGGAATGGGGAAGACAACCCTGATACGGTCGATCGTTGGTTTTACGCCTCCCCGTCAAGGACAAATCCTGTTCAAGGATATTGATATCACTCGTAAGCCTTCATATAAGATAGTACAAATGAGCTTGGGACTCGTACCCCAAGGGAGACGCATATTCCCCTCTTTGAGTGTGCTGGAGAATTTGAGAGTCGCGGCGAGAGGCCAGGGAGCCGATACATGGAACGAGGAGAAGATATTCTCCCTCTTCTCCCCCTTAAAGGAACGTGCTCACCATAAGGGTAACGAGCTAAGCGGCGGGGAGCAGCAAATGCTTGCCATCGCCAGAGCCCTCATGACAAATCCGGAGCTTCTCCTCATGGACGAGCCTACAGAGGGCCTAGCACCTCTCTTGGTCCGCACAATAGGGGATGCGATTTTACAGCTCAAGGAAGGTGGTCTCTCTACCCTTCTCGTGGAACAGAACCTTCCCTTTGCCATAAAGGTCGCCGATTACACCCATGTTCTCAGCAAAGGAACGATTGTCTATTCATCACCTCCGAGAGAGCTCTGGCAAAACGAGGAAGTGAAGGCTCAATACCTTGGGATATGATTCCCCGGGACAGATGAACAAAGCTTTAGTCAAATGACGGTGTGACGCATAGCAGAATATGTAATGACATCTGGTACCCTTACGCTGAGACCAGCTTCCACAGCATACGCTATTAAGGGGAAAATTAACGTCTTGTTGTTTAGACCGCTCCCCAGGGAGAAAGGAGGTGATAAATCTGAAAGGTTGTTAAAACCGCTCCCCAGGGAGAAAGGAGGTGATAAATCTGAAAGAATGAACAAGCAACCGTTGCGGAATTCTTCAATTGGAACAACTTTTTTCACTATTAGAGCAAACGGAGAAAAGGGGGAATGCGAATGAAAAAGGGAAGATTTTTTGTGGCAAAGATAATGATCTTGTCTCTGCTGTTAGTACTATGGGGTGGGCTTGCACCCATAGAGGCTGCGGCGGCACCGAAAGGAAAACCCATCCTTATCGGTGCTTCGCTGCCCATAACAGGTGGCTTCGCCATTAATGGGCAGAAGCATAAGAGCGGTTATGAGCTCTGGGCCAAATTGGTCAACGCGCAGGGGGGGCTTTTAGGCAGACCGGTTAAGATTATCATCAATGACAACCAATCGAACGTCGAGGCATCCCTTGCTCAAATTGAGCGTTATATTAATGTGGACAAGGTGGACCTTCTGCTTGGAACCTTCTCCAGCAAGCTCACCTTCCCCATGTCGGCGATAGCCGAACAGACAAAGATGGTCTATCCCATTCCATCAGGCGGAGCCCTGAAGATATATGAGCGAGGTTTCAAGTACATCTTCTTCTTCCAGCCGACTCCGGGAGAGTATGTTGGGAACTCTGTGGCAGAGATGATTCAGAAGTACGTTGCACCTGCGGATCGCCCCAAGACAGTGGCTGTGGCCTGGGCCGATGACTTCTTCGCGAACGCGATCTCAGCCGGAATGTTGGGCAAGAAGGTGGAAGTCATCGGTTCCAAAGTCATAGACCTGGCTCCTGGGACCCTTGCGAAGGTAGGGATGAAGGTCGTGTTTTCCAAACAATGGCCGGAAGAAGGATTCTCGGACTGGATAACGCTCGCTAATTCAATCAAGGCCAGTGGCGCCGAGTACCTGGTGGGGCTGGTAGCCTTCCCCGATGAAGTAGTCATGCTTGCGCGAGCTCTGAAGACCGTAAACTACCACCCCAAGGGTGCCTACTTTTGCCAGGGGACACAGGAGGAGGTTAAGGAGGGCCTGGGCGACTCTGTCAACGGTATCACGATCCATTCGGCTTGGCACGCTTCGGTTCAGTGGGAAGGACTCCTGGCGGGTAAAAAACTCACTAATCAAGATTTTGTCAAGGTCTTCAAGAAAGAATTTGGTCATGAGCCTGATGAAGATGAAGCCATCCCATTCGCCACCTGCCAGGGGCTGGAACAGGCTGTTCGAGCCACGGGGGGTACGGATAACACGGCAATCAGGAACTGGCTGGCGTCCCGCACTAAACAAGACCCGGTTAAGACCGTTCTGGGAGATTTCCACTGGGACGAGCGCGGTGTAGCCAAAGATAAACCCTTCCTGATGGCCCAGTGGCAGGAGGGCAAACTGAGGTTCGTCTATCCTGTCGGTCAATTCCCGGGCACAACGGATTTGATCTGGCCCAAGCCAAAGTGGTAAGGCAATCTATTGTGGCCGTGCCCGAGACCTTAACTGAGACTCCGGGCACGGTCACCACTAGCGTAGCCTCCTAAAACACCGTTTATCATGAGACTTGCCAGGGGAAGCCCCTAAAGGAGGGGGACTTCGATATGGCTCTCGCTCTATTGGAAGTTCGGGGATTAAGCAAGTATTTCGGCGGGATCAGGGCCGTAGATCGCTGTTCCTTCACCGTGGAAGAGGGGTCCATTACGGCCCTCATAGGCCCCAACGGTGCTGGGAAGACAACGGTTTTCAACCTGGTCAGCGGACTGCTCAAGCCGGATGCTGGGATGATCTTTTTTACCGGGGAGCAGATAGATGGGCTTCAGCCTCACCAGATCACCCGAAAAGGAATCAGACGTACCTTTCAGATCACCCGCGACCTTATGGAAATGACGGTTATGGAGAACATGGTCGTTCAATCGCCCACCAAGGGATTCATGGACCTCTTCAAAGGGGGCATTTTACGAGGAGAAAGAGACCGGGCTATGGACCTATTGGATTTCGTTGGCATCGCTCATCTGGCCAACGAAAAGGCCAAGAACCTATCCTACGGCCAGAAGAAACTTATGGAATTTGCCGCCACCTTGATGGCGGAACCTCAGCTTGTCCTGCTTGACGAACCTGCAGGAGGTATTAACCCGGCCCTACTGGAAGATATCGTCGATCGTATTCGACTGCTCAACAAACAGGGTATCACCTTCTTGATCGTGGAACACAATATGGATCTGGTTATGAGCCTTTGCGAGCCTGTTATCGTAATGGCGTACGGGAAGGTTTTAGCCGAGGGACATCCTGAGAATATTCAGAACAATAAAGAGGTCTTGGAAGCCTACCTTGGAGAGGCATGATGGCATTCTTGGAGGTTGAAAACGTAACGGCCGGTTACGGAAATGGGCCGGACATTCTAAAAGGGCTCTCCTTGAAATTCGAACAAGAAAGGACCTATTGCATCATCGGGCCTAATGGGGCAGGGAAATCTACCCTCTTTAGGGTTATCTGCGGTCTGCTTCACCCTAGAAAAGGAAGGGCGGTTTTCAAGGGTGAGATTATAAGTAGACTGCGGACCGAAGAGATATTAAGAAGAGGCATCAGCTTTGTTCCCCAGGACCGTAGCCTGTTTCCTGATATGACTGTGAGAGAAAACCTGCGTATGGGCGGATATATCTTGAAGAACCGACGGGAGCTGAAAGATAGAATCGAAGAGGTCTTCCGCATGTTTCCGATTCTCAAGGAACGCAGCTCTCAGCAGGCCAAGACCCTCTCTGGTGGGGAGCAACAGATGTTAGCTACAGGACGATCCCTGGTATTGCGGCCGACAGTCATGATGTTTGATGAGCCTTCGCTGGGGTTGGCTCCTAAAGTTGCCCAAGGGATATTCGAGTGTATCCACCAGCTTAAAAATGAGGGAATGACGATCATTTTGGTTGAGCAAAATGCCCGGAAGGGCCTGGAGTGTGCAGACTGGGGCTGTGTCCTGGACCTGGGCAAAAACCGTTTTGAGGGCCCTGCGAAAAAGATCCTCGACAATCCACGCATTCAAGAACTCTATTTGGGAAGAAAGCCGCAGGATCGTCAGGAAGATACGGCATGACTCATTTGGTGCAGGTTCTTTTGTTGGGCATAACTCTGGGTGGAATGTACGCCCTGATGGCCTCCGGGCTCACACTGGTCTTCGGTGTGATGAGGATCGTCAATATCGCCCATGCGTCATTCATGATGATTGGTGCCTATATTAGCTATTGGGCTTTCAAGCTTTACGCGGTTGACCCCATCCTCTCCATCTTGATCAGCATGCCGCTCATGTTCTTGCTGGGGCTCGTGATCTATAAATTTCTTTTCTTTAAAATTACCGGGAGCCCACGATATGGGGAGTTGACAGTCCTGCTCACTTTTTCCCTGGCGCTGATTATCGAGGGCATCTTGGGTTTCTTCTTCACGAATATCTACCGATCCACCAATCCTTCCTATGCCACAGACAGTATTCTCTTCGGCCCATTCTATCTGCCAGAGGGCCAGGTTTATGCTACCTTATCAAGCATGGGACTCATAGTACTCCTATGGACTTTTCTCCTGACCACCCGAACAGGGTACGCGATCCGGGCCACAATGCAGAATCGGGCCGCAGCTCAGGTTGTTGGTGTGAACGTAGAGTTGGTATCCATGGTGGCGTTTGGGATAGGGATCGCCTTGGCGGGCGCCTCGGGATCAATGATCGCTTACCTCTTTCCTTTCTACCCTGCTAAGCATTGGGAGTGGATAGCCGTTCTTCTGTCCTTAATCGTGTTGGGGGGAATGGGGAGTTTGATTGGTGCTCTGATTGGAGCCTTTGCCTTGGCTATCTCCTCGGCTTATGTGAGCTTTTTCGTCGGCCCTACATGGGCGTCCGTTACCTTTTTCTTGGCCTTGTTCCTCATCCTCCTGATTCGGCCCCAGGGGATATTGGGCAAGAAGATGGAGGGTTAACTTAAATGTCCGGAAACTCAATCTCTCATGAGACGGTTTATTTGGGCAACACGGGCGCACAAAAAAAACCGTTATTCAGAGCCAAGAATGTATTTGTTATTGTTTTGATATCAACCTTGTTTCTGTTTCCTCTATTGCAGCTTTTCACTGGCAATATCAACTATTGGCTTCATATGTTGCTCTACACCTTTATGTACATCGCTATGGCTTCAAGTTGGAACATGATTGGCGGTTATGCCGGTTATGTATCTCTTGGTCATAACGCCTTCTTTGCGATTGGAGGGTACTTCTCTGCATCGTTACTTGCATACGCTGGCATTTCGCCTTTTCTCACTGCCCCTGTAGCAGGTTTGGTGGTTATGGCGTTTGGTTTTTTGGTAGGACTCATCAGCCTGCGCACCAGTGGACCAGCGTTTATCATCTCCACCATAGCTATGGTTCTGCTCATTAAGATATCCTTTGATAATTGGGATTTTATTGGCGGGGCTGATGGTATAAGCTTGCCCTTGATCCAACTTCACATAAAATGGGTGAAGATACCTTTCTATTACGGCATGCTGCTCATCGCCATGGGGGCCGTCTACATCTCTTTCAGAATCCGGCACTCAAAATTCGGCTTGGGATTGCGAGCCATCTCGCAGGATGAAACAAAAGCCGAGGTAGCAGGCGTTCCCACCAGCCTTTATAAGATCCTCGCCTTTGCCATAAGTGGTCTATTCGTCGGTATGGCGGGCGGGCTTTGGGGTTACTACCTAACATACCTGAGACCGACCATTTTCCTCAACATCATCGTAGCAGCGAAACTGGTACTCATGTCCGTCCTGGGTGGGAAGGATACGGTAACCGGCCCAGTGGTAGGCGCCATCATCTTTATCGCCATTAACGAGTGCTTTCGGACCTACCTTGGCTTTACGGAGTTGAACATTGTTGCCACCGGCCTTCTGATGGTCCTGGTATTGCTTTTCTTTCCCCAAGGGATTGTAGGCACACTCAAGGAACTTGGAAAGCTCCCACAGATTCTGGACTGGGACTAAAGCGAGAAAGTGCAGATATCGCTTGAATCGGGCTATCCGAGCCCATGGAACCCGGCCTTTCGCCTGATTGATTGCACCGCCACAATGATCTCTTTTAAACTTTCCAGGCAGAGCCATCCCGTCAACGGCGGGTTGCCGCTTAAAACATGGCCCAGGGCTTGCCCTGGGGTTTAATACCTTTTATTTTTAGAATGTAAGCCGAGTTCAGGTGGATAGGTTTGCCTTAATCCTCCATTCAGCCAAAACTCAGTGACCATAACATCATGAGGGGGGATTTACCGGAGTTTCCTGGGTTTTAATGCAAATATTTTTATAAGTATTTGATTTTATGGGAAAAAGAAATTTTAGCACGTGACTCCGCTGTTTTTTCGCTTCAATACCTCCGAAGTGACCCTTTCGGGGTTCACAGCCGGGGAATATTTACCCCTTCCGGCCTCTAAAGGGCCGGCTTTCCCCTTTCCTTCGGCTCTGCTCAGGACAAGCTCTGCTCACCCTCGATGGGTACCCCACTTCTCCAGCAGATTACGCTCAGAAACAACGGAGTCCCCTAAAAAACTCCGGAAACTCCAGTGGGATTTATTATTGACAAACAAACCTGATCTCCCTATGCTCGTCACCAGAAGAGCCAGAAAAAGGGAATTCTATCAATTATCAACTTAATCAACCAACATGATGGAGGCAAGATGAGCGAGTTTAAGAGCGAAATCAGGGACGGCATGCGGATTGACTGGGACGTCCCGATCGAGATGGACGACGGGCTTATCCTGCTCGCAGACGTATACCGGCCAATCGGGAACGATCAGTACCCGGTGATCATTTCCTATGGTCCCTACGGCAAGGGGCTCGCTTTCCAGGATGGCTACACGACCGCATGGGAACGGATGGCCCGGGAGCATCCGAGCGTCACGGCGGGCTCAACCAACAAGTACCAGAACTGGGAGGTCGTCGATCCGGAGAAGTGGGTGCCGGACGGGTATATCTGTGTGCGGGTCGACTCGCGGGGCTGCGGCCGATCGCCGGGCTACATCGATCTCTGGTCGCCGCGGGAGACCAAGGACTTCTACGATTGCATCGAGTGGGCGGGGATCCAGCCGTGGAGCAACGGCAAGGTGGGGCTTAACGGCATCTCCTATTACGCAATGAACCAATGGCAGGTGGCGACGTTGCAACCGCCCCACCTGACGGCCATGTGCATCTGGGAAGGCGCCGCCGATTTCTACCGCGATGTAAGCCACCACGGGGGCATTCTCACAACCTTCCTGGCCAACTGGTACGACATGCAGGTCAAGACCGTGCAATATGGCGTTGGGAAACGGGGCTACCGCAGTCGCGTCACTGGCGAGCTCGTTGCCGGCCCGGAGACGCTGACCGATGAGGAACTGGGCAAAAACCGGGGTGACTATGGCAACGAAGTCTTGGTCCATCCGCTGGACGACGACTATTGGAAGGCGAGGACGCCAGACTGGTCGAAGGTCACCGTCCCGTTCCTGTCCGCGTCGAACTGGGGTGGCCAGGGATTGCACCTGCGCGGGAACGTCGAAGGCTTCGTGCGAGCTGCCTCGGAAGAAAAATGGCTTGAATGTCACGGCATAGAGCACTGGACCGAGTTTTACACCGACTACGGGGTAAATCTGCAGAAGCGCTTCTTTGATTACTATCTGAAGGGGCTCGATAATGGCTGGCAGAACCAGCCGCGCGTCCAGCTCCAGGTGCGCCATGTCGACAAATTCGTAGAACGCATGGAGAACGAGTGGCCGCTCGCCCGCACGCAATGGACCAAGTTTTACCTCAACCCCGCCGATTACAGCCTCAGCCAGGAGCCAGTGGCTACCGGAGGTACTATCGATTACGAGGCTCTCGGCGACGGTGTAACATTCATGACGCCGCCACTCGAGGAGGAGACAGAGATCACCGGACCATCAGCCGCCAAGCTGGTCGTGTCGTCGTCAACGGAGGACGCCGACATGTTCCTCGTCCTGCGGGTGTTCACGCCCGATATGAAAGAGGTGGTCTTCCAGGGAGCACTTGATCCCCACACGCCAATCGGCCAAGGTTGGCTCAGGGCGTCGCACCACAAGCTCGATCCCGAGCTCAGCACCGAATACCGCCCGTACCACACCCACGACGAGAGGCAGCCGCTGATCCCCGGTGAAGCGGTCGAAC
>JBGVTJ010000139.1:0-2487 GCA_041862515.1 Thermodesulfobacteriota bacterium
CAGCCTGAAAGTAGTGGGAATAACCTTCAAGAGGTACGGGAATTTGACTGGCCGGCATATCGCAAACCAAGAGTGAATGGAGAATACACCTCTCATCATATGATTCCTTTATCATTTCCGCTTTGCCTTCGACCGTGTAGGGCGGATAGTTCCCGAGTATTTCCTTGGCGGGAGGCCAGGCCCTTCGATGGCAGGCCCCCCTCGGGCTAACAGCATAAGAAAGGGCAGAACCGAAGGCACCCCTGGGCTCGTAGCCAGGAAATTCCATCCCCTTTACGTGCATGGCAAAACGCTCGGAACCTCCTCCAATATCCTCCGCGAGTTTCCTCACTCCCTCCGCGAGTATGTCCCCGAACCCTCTCCGAGTGGCGATCATCTCTATTGTTGCAAGGCTCGATTCGCTATCTCCGAAGCGAATCTCAAGCCCTTCGGTCTGAGCCGGTGAAATCAATGCCCGCTCAAAACACTCCATGGTAAACCCGATAACATTTCCCGTTGATATCGTGTCCAGTCCCAATTTATCACACAGCACATTGGCCTGGATAATTGCGGGAAGCGAGTCGATCAGCTGATTGGATCCGAACATGGAAAGCGTTTCATACTCCGGCCCCTCAACCGTAGTTCCACGGTATTTGCCCTGGGAAACCCGGGTCATCAATCCACACGGCGTGAAGCAAGAGATACAGGCTTTATGGGAAATGACCTTTCCATGAACTCCCTCTGCGTCGATCTTTTCCAAAGCCTTTTCCCATGTGCCGAACTGAAAATTCTTTGTGGGCAAGATCCCGCCCGCATGGGTAATATTGAGCGTGAGAGGAGTCCCATATTTCATTCTGGCTTGGGCTACCTCGCTTTCCCGGGACCGCCGGGCGTTCTCTCTGTTCAACTCGATCATCTTCTTGCGATCATGGAGTTTAAGGACTCCCGTTCCCTTGATCACGATGGCTTTGAGGTTTTTCGAGCCCATGACGGCCCCAACACCTCCTCTTCCGGCCTGACGATACAAGTCCGAATTTATACAGGCAAATTTGCAAAGTCTCTCCCCGGCTGGACCGATCGAGGTAACACCGGCTTTGGGATTTTGCTCACTCTCCTTGAGGATCCTTTCGGTCTCGAAGCTGTCCTTTCCCCAAATCGAGTCAGCCCCCCTTATATCGATCCCGCTGTCATCGATCCTCAGGTAGCAAGGATGGTTTGATTTTCCGCGAATAACCATGCCATCATAGCCAACCTTTTTGAGCTCAACCGACAATTTTCCACTCGAATAGCTATCGCACCACCCAAGGGTCAGGGGCGATTTGGTGATAACAACAAATTTAGACGAACCCGGGGCCAAGTTGCCGGTAAGGGGTCCCGTCAAGAAAATGAGTACGTTTTCCGGGGAGAGCGGATCTGTTTTTGCCGGAAGCATATCAAACAGCAACCGTGCCCCCAGACCCCTTCCTCCCAGGTACTTCTCAAGCATTTCATCGGGGATGGGTGTATCTTTTGTCTTCCCCTGGGTCAAATCAATTTCGAGCAGCCTTCCGCATACTCCTTTCATTCGGCCCCCGTTTTCAAAAACTGAGTCGCTTGAAAGCCCGGAAGAACATCATGATTGCTCCATCCCGAGAAGTCTCCTGAGATTTTCACCCAGGATCTTCTTCTTGTCAAACTCTGGGATAGAAAGGCTTTGGACAGAGGCTACAGGGTCTTCGTCTCCCATGTCGTAGGGGTAGTCGCTTCCCATAAGCACATGTTCGCTTCCAACTGTTTTCACTAGATATTCCAGCGCTGGCAAATAGTGAGTGATCGTATCAAAATAAAGACGTTGAAAATATTCCCATGGTGAGCGTTGAATTTCACCTCTGCATTCGGGTCTCACTACATATCCATGGTGAATGCGGCCCATTATATACGGAAGATGCCCACCCCCGTGAGCAAAGCATATTTTAAGGCCGGGAAGTTTCTCCAAAAGCCCACTGAAAATGATGCGAGTTGCTGCGATGGTGGTGTCTAATGGATTCCCAATCAAATTGGTGAGATAGAATCGTTGCATACGCTCGGCTGCCGCGGTATCGTGGGGATGGACTAATATAAGGAGATCCAAGCGCTCAGCCTTCTCGAAAAAGGGGAAGAAGACGGGATCATCAAGGTCCATTCCATTGACGTTTGAAGATATAATGACACCTTTTAATTTTAGCTCCTTCGACAATCTTTCCAGCTCTTTAACGGCTTCATCGACACCCTGCAGGGGGACCGTGCCGATTCCAAGAAATCGACTTGGGTATTGACGGCAGACCTCCGAGATTCTTTCGTTTTGCAATCTTGAAAGGGTGACGCCCGTTTCAATATCAGCCCAATAATAGAGCATGATAGGAGAAGGGGAAAGGATCTGAACGTCCACCCGAGCCTTATCCATGTCACGTAACCGGGTTGAGACATCGGATAATTTGTCCTTGATTCTTTCGAAAAGCTGTATATTCCACCTTCCAGATTCAGGCCCGG
>JBGVTJ010000140.1:0-8290 GCA_041862515.1 Thermodesulfobacteriota bacterium
AGCAAGAGGGTAGGAAGATTCACGGCATCAATCGAGGGGATCATTACTGGTATGCAGGAGGCCCGGGGGCCGACTTTTTGGCATGCGCCTCATACTTTTGAAGATGGGAATTACCCGACAAAAACCGAACTTCCGGAAGGAACACCTTTTTGACAAAATCCATTCATTTTAGAAATCCCTTTATTCCTGTTAGGAAGAAGAAGATCTTCGATGAGGTGTATGACCAACTCATCTCCCTCATCAGCAGCGGAAAACTGGGTCCAGGGGAGCAACTCCCTCCAGAGCGTGTATTAGCAAGGGAATTGAAGGTGAGCAGGCAATCCATAAGGGAGGCATTAAAGAAGGCGGAGTCCAAGGGTCTGATCACGGTTCGTCAGGGTGAGGGAACTTTTGTTCTCTCTGCAGCTTCTGAGTGGATGGAGAGTCCTCTTCTTATCATGATGGCAGAAGAAATCGAGAGGGTTTATGAATTTCTCGAAATCCGAAAACTCATCGAAGTGTGGTGTGCTAGAAAGGCGGCGAAAGTTGTCGCCGGGAAAGAATTAAAAAGGATGGAAAAAACCCTTTCGCAGATGGAGAAATTGGTCGATTCCAGGGAAATTCTAGGGCAGCCGGACATCGATTTTCATATTGCCATTGCTGAGGCCTCGCATAACACCCTGATGGTCCACGTGATGGCCTCAATAAAAAAGATATTTTTCTTCATGTTCAAGATCAGCAATTTCACAAGGCCGCCTGGAAAAAATAGAATCCTCATCAAGCAGCATCGTGAAATCTATGAGGCAATCAAGAGTGGAGACCCCGATTTGGCTGCACAGAGGATGGAAAGTCACCTCCAATTTGTCGAGAGCGAATGGAGACAAGATATGCGTCGTCAGGGAGACAAGAAAAGGTTAGGAGCACTTCCGAAAACGTCTGAAGGAGCAGTCCTCATCCGCCACTGATGAGGGGAATGATCACTATCTCATCTCCGTCTCCAATCGGATAATCTAACTTCGAGCACAACTCTTGGATATGACCTTTGAGGTGGATCACCTGATAGGCAGGTTGCAGTTTTCCGCCCGAATCAAGCAATTTTGCTTTGAGGCCTGGAATTTGCACCTCAAGTTCATCAATAATCTGGCCGAGCCTCTCTCCTTCAACAAAGAAGAGTTTCTTCGACGGGGTTAGATCATGAAAGGCCGAAAGAAATCTGACTGTGACCGCCATCGGGTTTCAATACTCGTTAAGATGTGCTATTGTCCCAAGGGGAACATCCACTTATCCTCTTGATCCTCGGAGTTGTTAACCCTTAATGAATCCAGGTTTCTTAATTTCGCTCAGTCATATCGGTCACCATCGATTTAGCCCACAGCCATTTCGCTCCCCATTATTGCTAGTCCCTGTTCCGATCTGTCTTTAAGGATATCTGTAATCGAAGTCACGTGCTCCACGGAACCGCGAAACCATTTAACACCGGTGAAATCATCCCACTCCCATTTGTAATATTGGCAACGCGTCGAGAAAGATTAAACGAATCGAATGAAACCTCCTCTTGCCAGGATGTCTTTTCCCTGTATGATATGATTCAATTATCCTTTAGCCCGAGCCTGATCAGGGTTTCCTCTTTTGGCACACCGTTCGTAGCCCATCCGCGAAGGTGATAGTACTCATCCAGCATTCTCTGCAGATCTTCCTTTGTAATCGTCTCGCCGGCACTTCCTCCCTCCGGGAGTGGCTCCGAAAATCGATCGGGTAAGACATCAAGTGTTCGATCAACCCCTTCTCGTATGTTAAAGAGGCGGCCCAAATTGAAGATCCTTTCACCAACTTGTAAAAACTCTTCCAATGAGATATCCCATCCGGTCACCAACCGAAGGGCCAAAACGAGACGTCCCGGCTTTAAGGGTCGGGGGGGAGCCATGGGAAATTTGCAAATGGGGAGCGCGTCCGATAGGATTCCCCAAAGTTCTTGGGTCTTCTTAACCAGTAGCGGTTTCCCTTGGTATTCCCTTCGTCCCATGGGTTTCACATATCCCAACTCGGGGAGCGCATTTTCCCTTTCGAAAGGATCATCATGCATAGCCGATTCATGGTCTGCGCCCTTTATCGCTGTCGCATAGGCAAGGGCCATTCCCTTCTTCCCCCTTGGATCATGCATAGGTATTTCAAGTCCCTTTACGTGCATGGCCAACTCTTGAGAACCTCTCCCAATCTGTTCAGATGCCTTTCTTACACCCTCAGCCAGGACATCCCCGATCCCCTCCCTGAAGGAAATCATACGAATCAGTTCTAGGATGCCTTCTGGATCTCCCCATTTCAAATCCGTTCGCATTTCTTTTTCAATGAGAATACCCTTTTCTCTAGATTCCATGGCAAAGGCAATAGCGACGCCTGTGGAAATGGTGTCCAGTCCGTAGAGGTTGCACAGCTCGTTGGCTTTTGCGATGACGAATGGGTCACCGAGCAGCAGGGTAGTGCCCAGTGCAGCCACTGATTCATACTGGGGGCCTCCATATTTGGGTGATACGTTATAGGGTTGGCCCACTTTCACAACCCTTCGGCACCCTATCGGACACCCAGGACATGTCCTTTTTCCCGCAGAGATGGTATTGAGCATTGTATCGCCATCGATCCTATCGATCTTTTCAAAAGTTCCCATCTGAAAGTTTCTGGTGGGAAGGGTACCCTTGAGATTGCTGGGTCCAATAGTATTCCAGGTTCCATATTTCGAGAGGGTATCGCAGGATCCGTCGTGCCGTACTTCATAATGTACTTCTTTCAACAAATCCTTAATTCCCGCGGGGTCAGCAATTGGTGTCTTCTTTTTCCCCTGCATCACGATAGCCTTCAGATTCTTCGCCCCCATCACCGCTCCCATACCGAGCCGGCCCGCAAAAAATTGCACATCACCAGAAATACAAGCGTATTTCACGAGGTTCTCCCCCGCTGGGCCAATACATAGGATGCTCGGGCCTTTTTCAATACTGGGAGAGAGCCTGGACTGGACCTCTGCCGTGGTTTTTCCCCAGAGTTCCGCCGCATTTTTAATCTCCACGGCACCGTCGGTGAGCTCGATATAAACAGGAGACTTGGCTTTTCCGTCGATGATAAGAGCATCATACCCGCATGACTTGAGGTTTCGACCGAATGAACCTCGAAGATCCGAATCCCCAATTAGCCCAGTCAGGGGGGATTTGGTGACAAGAGAGATGCCGGTACTGCCCATGAAGCTTGTTGCACTTAAGGGGCCCGAGGCCAAAACAAGGATATTTTGTTCGGACAACGGGTCGACTCGAGGGTCCAGATGATCATAAAGCAAACGGAATCCGAACCCGACCCCCCCGATATACTTCCTGGCAAAACGCTCATCGAACTCTTCAACTCCGATCTTGCCTTCCGTAAGGTCGATATTCAGCATCCGTCCTTGATAGCCATACATAATGACGACCTCCTTGAAAAGATGTATGCGTCCTTTTGGGAAAGATGGGGAAGGTTCGTGCAGTCTGGGTCAGCAGGGGGTGGCACCTTCATTGTGACAATCGCTCCCAAAAGCCTAGGAAAAACTGTACCCTCCGAGAGTCTGCTTCGCTTTGAAGCCGCCCGGAGATGATTCACTTGAGGCTGAATCCCCCGTCCACCAAAAGAATCTGGCCGGTGATGAAGTCGGCATCATTGGAAGCCAAAAAGAGAATCGCCTTTGCGATGTCCTCTGGCTCCGCCAATCGCTTAAGGTACGACCCTTCGATCATGTTTCGTCTCACTTCTTCGGGCAGGGATTTGGTCATCTCGGTATTCGTGTGTCCTGGAGCAACCGTATTGACATTGATATAAGGGGCGAGTTCCTTGGCCATGGTCTTGGTCAAATTGATCACTGCTCCCTTAGAAGCACAGTAATCCATGATCCCCTCCCGTCCGCAGTGATCGATTCCGCGGATTGAGGAGATGTTGATAATCTTACCTGACTTCTGTTTAACCATGTATCTCGCTGCGGCTTGGGCGCACAGGAATACTCCGATCAGGTTGACCTCCAGTGTTTTTGTCCAATCTTCGATGGTCTTTTCCAGAAAAGGCCTTGATATCGCGATCCCCGCATTGTTGACCAAGACATCGATTCGCCCATAGGCTTGGATGAACTCTTCCAACACCCTTTCAATCTGATCCTTCTTCGAAACATCCCCAACAAAGGTCTTGAACTCAAATCCCCTGTTTTTGGCTTCGGCCGCAACGTCTTCTAGGCCTTCGTCTCGTATATCAAGGATTCCAACTTTTGCCCCCTCCTCGGCAAAGAGGTGGGCCGTCGTCGCGCCGATACCCCTTCCTCCACCGGTAATGAGTGCTGCCTTATCCTTGAGTCTCATGCCTTATACCTCCTTCCATACAGCCCAATATTACTGCCTCATGTTTGCATCTTCTCCATTTCCTCGGTAATCTTTTTTTCGATGAAATCCAAGTGGGCTACGATCTTCTGCTTTGCGAGGACTGGATCCCTCTGGCTGATCGCCCTGTAGATTTCATGGTGATGCTGCCAAAGAAGGTCTTTCCTCTCAGGTCTTGAAAAGACCTTCCGGGATCTAAAGAAGGAGCTGAAACTCTCCTTGAGCGCCTCCATGATATGAATCGCAATAACATTGTGAGTCGCCGCTGCGATGGAAAGATGGAACTCCACGTCCACTGCCTCCCATTCCCTATCAGTCGGAACGATCCTGCCCATTCTTTCCAATATTCCCCTCATCTTTTCCAGATCCTCTGCCATGGCTGCTAGGGCTGCCTTCTCCGCGCACCACCCCTCGATCAACTTTCGAACCTCCAAAAATTCAAATATCCTCCCCGCTTCTTCTTCCAGTAAAACCGACAGTGGCGGCTTCAAGGATTCGCGGAGGGACGACAGGACAAAACTCCCCTCTCCCTGGCGGACCTCCACCAAACCCATGATTTCTGCCCGATAAAGGGCCTCCCTGATGGACTGTCTGCTGATTCCGAAATCAGATGCCATTTCCCTCTCGGATGGGAGCTTTTCGCCCGGTTTAAGTTGACCACTGCTGATCAGAGAAACCAACTGTTTATAAACCTCACCGGAAATTTTACTGGTTCTGATGGGAAAAAATATCCTTCTCATGGATTGGGCTTTTTTCAAAATGCCCCCTCCTGCGATTCATGATTTATCTATCAACCTTTCACTGCACCAGTACCCCACCCGGCAATCAGATACCTCTGGATGAAGATGAAAAAGGCCAAGACAGGTATGGTGATCAACATTCCTCCAGACATGATCATTCCCCAGTCAATCACCGTTGCGTTATAGAGGTCGGCAATGCCAACAGAAAGGGTTTTAAGGTGATCTGAGGTAATCAGAATTCTCACGAAAATATAGTCATTCCATGCCAAAATGAAAGTGAAGATTGCGGTGGCAATGATCCCTGGCAGGGCAAGGGGGAGTATGACATGGAAGACCGCCCTGAAACGGGTCGCCCCATCCACCAAGGCTGCCTCCTCCAAAACGAGGGGAATGCTCTGGAAGAAGGCCCTGAGGAGCCACAGGCTGAAGGGAAGACAAAAGGCGGTGTAGGCCATGATGAGAGCGAAATGGGTATTTGCAATGCCTATCTTCTTGATTAACACATAAAAGGGAATAACGATCATGATGGGAGCGAACATGTACGTGAAAAGAATGAGGCTCGCGATCTTCTCCCGACCATAGAATTTGAATCGGGTCAGGCTATAAGCCCCGGCTGATGCGATTGCCATGGTGAAAACGACGGCTGATGTTGAGACAAAAAGACTGTTCTTGAAATAGATCAGAAAACGAGTCTGCTCAAAGAGCCGGTCGAAATTGGCAAGGGTAAAGTCTTTGGGCAGAAGATATGGAGGAGAAACGAATATCTCCCTCAAAGGCTTGAAGGAGGTTGAGACCATCCAGAAAAAGGGAAATGCCGTAAAAATCAGCAAAATAGCAGCAAACCAGTAGATCGCCTGTCCCCGTGCTGAGAGAAAAGTATCCTTCGGTTTCAAATCCCTTCTTCCCTCCTGAACATCTTGAAGTAGAGTGTTGTGGAAGCAATGAGGATTCCGAACATGATTACCGCGAGGGTGGATCCCAACCCCGCTTGATAGTACATGAAGGTCCTCATATAGGCATAGACGGGGAGGGTCCTGATATATTTTTCCGCGCCCCCACCCTGAGTGAGGAGCCAAACGGTATCGAACTTGGTGAACATCCAGATACTTCTGAGAAGGATGACCACGAAAAGGACGTTTCTCAACTGAGGGAGGGTCACGTGGATGAAGCGGTTCCACGGGCCGGCTCCATCTACTTTGGCTGCTTCATAGAGAACCGGTGGGATCGTCTGCAAGCGAGCGAGAACGCTCAAGACAACAAAGGGGAAAAACTCCCACACACTGATGATGATCAGAGACGTCATAATGTAATCTTTGCCCATCCAGCTCAGCGGATCGTCAATGATCCCGAGGGCAAGCAAAAGGTAGTTGACCAGACCAAACTGATTATTGAGGAGCCACTTCCACAGGATGATGGCT
The DNA here is from genome assembly GCA_041862515.1 of Thermodesulfobacteriota bacterium. Taxonomy (GTDB): domain Bacteria; phylum Desulfobacterota; class BSN033; order WVXP01. The sequence goes on from JBGVTJ010000140.1 coordinate 6,517, forward strand.
ACCACTGTTGGGATCATGTAGGGAAAGAGGACGACTCCCCGAACAAAATTTCTCCCCCGGAAGGCCTCGTTGAGAAGTAACGCCGCGATTAGGCCAACCACGATTTGAAGGACAATGGTACTGACGGAATAAAAAGTCCCATACCAGAGGCTCATCCAAAAATCCGAGTCTCTCAACAGGTATAGATAATTGGCCAGGCCGACAAATTTCTGTTCGGGGAAGAAGGAGTGTTTCTTGAAAAAACTGAGCCAAACTCCGTATAACACCGGATAGACTAATAGGGCACAGATGAGGAAAACCGATGGTGTGATCAGGAGGATTCCCGCCTTTTGGGGACTTACCCTCATCCTTTCATTCCACCCGATTCATTTTGGGAATAATGGGATAGTGCCGGAAGCTTGCCCAAATACTCCCGGCACTATCTCCAACTGGATTACCATTTGGCGTAGCCCTTATCCTTTATGAGCTCCTCCGCCCTCTTCTGGGCCTTTGCCGTGGCCTCCCGAGGAGGTACGTTTTCCTTTGTTACCTCCATTACCATATCCTTCAGGATCCCGGAGCCCAAAATCTCCATAAGGTAAGGCTTGTTCGCCATATCCTTCCAATCGACAACGAGCGTCGGTTTAACCAGGTCATTGTCCAGATATTGTTCCTGGACATCGAGCCACCCCTTCCATTTCTTGATCATGGGGGTTTCTTGGTAAGCCTTGCTCCTTCGCAGGGACTTGGTAACGGGGAAGAAGTGAATCGGGACCGTCTGGATGTACTCGAGGTAATTCTCATCCTGGTAAAAGAACTTCAGAAACTCCATAGCCTCCTTGGGGTGTTTGCAGCCCTTTAACATCATCCATGGCTCCTCATCCACTTGGGCGGCAGGTTGTGTGCCACTGGGCCCATGGGGCTTCACCCAGACGTCGAAATAATCGGTATTGGCCATATGCTTGGGTGCATACTCTTCGATCAACGAGGCACCTCTGCCGTATCCCTGATACATCATGGCCGCCTTTTGGCCGTACATGTTGGCAAAGGTCTCCCTATATCCGTGCCCCTCCCAACCGGGAGGCAGATACTTGGTCAGTTCATTCAGGAATTCCAGAATTTCGATCATCGACTTAGCCGTAAACTGGGGCCGATTCTGATCATCGAATAGAATGCCTCCATTGGCCTTTGTCAGTTCCCCGAGCAGGATGTTGATAAACAGGTTGTCGCCGGGAATGGTTAAACCATAAATATCGATCTTTCCGTCCCCGTCGGTGTCCATGGTAAGCTCTTTGGCATTATGGAGCAGATCCTTCCATGTTTTGGGATTCTTCAGGCCTTTCTTATTGGCTAGATCCTTCCGGTAAATCAAAAGGGAGGTGCCGGCGGCGTGAACGAGGCCAAAGTAATGGTCCCCGTATTTCCCCACTTGCTTTATCTGATCCCAGATGTTATCCTCACCAATGGATTTGACCACGTCATCGAGGGGGAGGAGCAAACCTTTTGCCTGAAGGGCCGCACAGGTGATGGGCTGGCCATGGGAAAGCTCCGGCGGTGAACCCGCTGCCAGGGCAGCCATGATTTTTCCCTCCAGGTCTGTCCATGCAAGGGCCTCTGCCTCCACCTTGATATCCGGATGCAGTGCCTCAAACCTTGCCACGATGTTGGCGACTGCCGTCCTCGATAGAGGATTGGTCTCGGTATGCCATACGTGGATGACCTTTTTCGCCGCAAGGGCAGTACCGCCCAACATCATTAGAAACAGACAAACTGATCCAATTGTGATTATGTATCT
>JBGVTJ010000141.1:0-9135 GCA_041862515.1 Thermodesulfobacteriota bacterium
TTCTTCTCTCCCAGACCCCTTTCAGCTGTTCGATGAGCCTTTCCCTGACCTCCTGACGCAACTGCTCTGCCGGGGCCAAAAAGGAGCAGATCTGGACCTCTCCCCTTTCCCCGTCCCGCAGGTGAGGAGCCGCCTCTTGCTCCACGTCCGCAAAGTTACGAACTATCAAGTGCGAAAGATATTCCCTTGACTTCTCCTGCGCTTTTTGTCCCAGGATCATCTCGGCGATGACCTCGACAAATTCCCCGTCGCCCAGGAGGCGATACAGCTCATTATTAAAATTGACGATCTTGACCAGCGACCGATAGTTCACCGTGAGGGTCTTACCCCTCCTCCCCTCGGGTGGAATGCTGGGAAAATGGACTCCTGCCACTTCCCCGAAGAGCCGCGAGTCTCCCCCTCGCCAACCGTATATAGCCTGCTTCACATCACCCGCATAGAACAGGCTACCTCCCTTCGACAGGGTCTCTTCCAGGAGGGAAAAGAGCGCCTCCCACTGAGGACGGCTCGTGTCCTGGAATTCATCGATGAGGAAATGGTTCACCTTTGAGCCTAATTTCAAAAGGGCGTAGGGAGCGGCTTCCTCCCCCTCTCTTAAGAATTCCTTCACCAGGTGGAGCCATTCCCCTCCTATGATCAGACCCTCTCTTTGGGACAATCCCCTTACCTCGCGTCGCAGTTCCTCCAGGGCCCTCACGTAGGCGTGAACCCTCGCCGCGGCCAGGAGCTGAAGGTAATCCTCCCGTGCGCTCTTGACTTCCTGATAGAGGCCGTCCGCCCAAGAGATGGCCGGCTCCGCAATACCCCGGGCCCTTTTGGTGAGGGCTTCCTCTACGGAGGCCTTCTCGAAAAACCCCCTGCCCACATGGGCCAAAGGATCCTTCAGGTATTGGGGCTTGAAGATGCCCTTGTGGAGAAAATCCTCAAGCTCGCATTCCGTTATGCCTGAGTGGAGTTTCTCGGCCGATAGCCTCAACCTCTCCTCCGCTGCCCTCAGATCCGGCTTGGGACCGGGGGTAAAGGGTCCATCCGCCCTTTCGTAAAGCTCGAGAAGCCTTGTCCTGATCCCCTTCTCCGGCACCATTCCCCCTGCCTCCTCTATCTTCAGATATGTTTCGAGGAGTTGGGAAAAGAGCTGATAGAGCCGGTCTGATTCATCTCCCCACCGAGCGGAGGACAGCAACCGATCCAAGCAGCGATCGAGAACGGCCTCTTGTTCGAAGATCACCTCGAGGTCTGGTCGCAACCCCATCTCCAGCGAGAAGGCCCGCATCAGGGCGTAGACCAGGCTGTCGATTGTACGTACGTGAAAATCGCTGAAGTGATCAAGGATGGCATCGAGCCAGGCCGAGGCCTGCTGAGCCTGGAGCCCTGTCTCTCCGGCGAGCCTCTTCCCCGCCTGCTCACCCAACGCAATCCCTTTCAGGGCGAGGAGGATGCGCTCCTTCATCTCGGCCGCAGCCCGATTGGTGAAGGTGATTGCCACAATTCCCCGCAGCGCCTCTGCCGAGGGCCTCATCCCCTTGAGGAGAGAGAGAAATCTATTGGTGAGCTGATAGGTCTTCCCGGCCCCAGCCGAAGTCCTAAGAAAGTGGATTTGAGGATATATGATCTTTTCCTCCTGATTCAGGGAGGCTATCCCTCAGCCTGAGCTGTTCCCTTCTCCTCCAAAATCTTTTCTGCCTGCTCTCATACCGATCACCTTGAGGCGGCCGTTAAAACAGTATAACAAGCTCTTGAACGGGTGCCTCGGGTTTGTAGGGTTTGTTGCCCAAATCCCATTTCGCTCACTGAAAAGAATTTTTGCTCCAGGGATTTGGGCAACACCCACTACAGATTTAGCTTTGGTTCACGTATCTTACCCATGAGATTAAGGACAGTGTAAAGGTTTTGAACGCTCTCTTCAACCTATGATTTATTTTCGAATACTCTTTATATTCCGATACTGGCTCACCCGCATACATCCATGGGATCGGTACATAGCCTCACGATAGTTTCATTCTTTCCTTTCCCTCACCAATCTCCTCAGCAACGGCTGGCCATATTCGGGGGAAACCTTCCCTTTTCCCCCTCATTGTGATATTTTTTACCGAAAAAGGGGGAAAACCAGGGGAATGGATGAAGACAAGGATTTCGTGGTGGTGACCGTTTCGGGCGATGATCGACCTGGAATTCTCGCGGCCCTAACCAAAATCCTCGTGGACGGCAATGTAGAGCTGGTAGATGTGGAACAGGCCACGCTTCAGGATTTCTTAGGCCTCTCCTTCCTTCTGGATATGAGCCGAGCAAGGGGTTCAAAGGACAGCGTCCTCAAAGAACTCCTCTACAAGGCAACTCAATTGAACCTTCACCTCAATTTCCGCCTCTTTTCCGAACAGGATGTCAGGGAGAGAACCCACAGAAACCTCTTCGTTCTGACCTATTTCAGCACGAAAGGAAAAACGAAGGTCCTGGCCGTCCTCTCCAGGATCCTCGCCGAGGAGAATGTCAACATCGAGCTCATCACCAATCTGACCGGACACCAGGCCCACTGTGTGGAGCTGACCATCAATGCCTCCTCCGTGAAAAACCTCTCGCGCCTCAAGGAGAGGATTCTGTCCGCAGCCCATGAACTGGACGTCGACCTGGCCCTTCAAACCGCCGAGGCCCATCGAAAGAGCAAACGACTCATCGTATTTGACATGGACAGCACCCTCGTCGATATGGAGCTCATCGACGAGATGGCCAAACGGGCCGACGTGGTTAAAGAGGTCTCCCGGATCACGGAGAAAGCCATGAGGGGGGAGATGGATTTCGAGGATGCCCTGAGACAGAGGGTGGCACTCTTGAAAGGGTTAACCACTTCCGAATTGGAGGAGATCGGTCAAGAACTCAAATTATCCCAGGGGGTGGAGGATCTCGTCAGTGTGCTCAAGAAGCTGGGGTACAAGTTGGCCGTCGTCAGCGGAGGGTTCCAGCAATTTACCGACCATCTCAGGCATCGCCTCGGCTTGGATTACGCCTTCGGGAATCAGCTGGAGTTGAGGGGCAAATCCCTCACCGGCAGGATAAAGGGAAAGGTTATCGACGCCGCTCAGAAGGCTAGGCTTCTGAACTGGATTGCCGATCAGGAGGGAATCCTTCTGGATCAGACCGTTGCCATCGGTGACGGCGCCAACGACGCCCTCATGCTCAGCCAAGCTGGATTGGGAATTGCCTACAATGCCCGGGAGGGCCTCAATAGGGTTGCCGCTGGGAATATCGCCCACAGCCGGATCAAGAACATACTCTACATCCTGGGGGTTACCGAATCGGACATCGATAAGCTCATCTGATTATCCTGAACCTGCCCCCCGGTTGTATCCCTGGCCCTTCCTCTATCAGGATTGCCTCCTGCTCTTTCATCCTCGGGAGGAAAAGCCATCCCTGGCCAACAGCCTTATCTGCCGTTGTGCCCGCTCCTGTTCTAACGGCGTAACCTTGCGAGAAATTCGGTGGCCATATATTCCCAAGGCCTTCCGGAAAAAGGTGTCTTTTCCCCCAACCCCTGCTAAAATGGCGATGTAATGATCGGGCAATCTATCCTGTGGATCGTCGTGATAGCCCTTTTCGTCATCGGATTGGCGGGGACTATTTTGCCCACCTTGCCCGGGAATATCCTCATCTTTGTAGGTGCTCTCGTTTATGGCATATTTACCGGATTTGAGGAGGTAACCCTTTGGATATTGACCGCACTGGGGGTAATCTCCGTTGGAGCTCAAGTACTTGATTATCTCGCAGAAGCCTATGGGGCAAGACGATTTGGGGCAACCAAGTACGGGATTTGGGGGGCCATCATAGGGGGAATCATCGGCCTCATCACCCTCAATATCGGCGGCCTCGTATTGGGTACCTTCGTGGGGGCGGTTATCCCGGAAATCATTGTGGGGCGACGGAGCCTGAAAGGGGCATTGAAAATCGGTTGGGGGAGCCTGATGGGATTCTTTGGTGGAACCCTCATGAAATTCATCCTGGGCCTGGTTTCGATCGGAATATTCTTTACCGCCCTTGCTTCATGTTCAAAAGGGTAAGGACTCATCAACCCTCACATCAATCCGCATATCTCCAGGGCATCTCGGGGGCTGGTGATGAGCTTCTCCAGGCCCAGTTCCCGGGAAAAGGCCCCGAAGGCTAACCCCATCAGTTGGGTGAAATAGATGACGGGAATTCCGTATCTCACCCGATACCTATCCTCGATCTGAATCTGGCGTGTATCCAGGTTCGCCTGACATAGGGGACAGCATACAGCGATGGCATCCGCTCCAACTTCCTTGGCCTCCCGAAAGATGTCATTGCTCAGTTTCAAAACGATATCGGATCGGGTCAAGGTCATGCTGACCCCACAGCATTCGGTCTTATAGGACCAATCCAAGGGGGTACCGCCCAGGGCCTTGATGATGCTATCCATGCTCTGAGGGTTTTCGCAGATATCGAATTGAGAAACCTCAGGCGGTCGGGTGAGAACACACCCGTAGTAGCATGCCACCCTCAAACCGGACAGTCTGTTCATCACCCTCGAACGGATCTTTTCCATCATCCCCTCTTCCATCATCATCTCAAGGGGATGGTGGACCCTCACGGTTCCCCGGTATTGATAATCGAAGGCCCGATGAATCTTCTCCCTGACCTTCAGGTCTTCCTTCATCTCCTTGTTGGCCACCTTAAACCGCGATTGGCAGGCCAGGCAGGGGGCGATCAATCGATCAAAACCATCCGCTTCGGCATGGGATAGGCTGAGAACCGGCATGGCAATAGAGAGGAGATGCGATGTGGCATGGGCCGATGAAGCACCACAACAGACCCAATCCCTCACCTCCACCAACTCGATATCGAGGGCTCGACAGACGGTCCTGAGGGACAGATCATAATCGGAAGCTGAAGAACTGAGGGAACAGCCGGGAAAATAGGCATACCGCATCACCTTTCCTCCTCCATCGCCTTAAGTCTGGACATAACTTGCCGCAGTTCCCTTACCCCCTCGCTTCTATGGGGGAAAATCCTCAACCTTCGCCTGAGGAACATGGGCATGGCCATGTCGATGTCCTTTAGGGGATTGACCATCTTCAGATTGAGGATGAACACCAGTCCCAATTCATAAATCCTCCCGAAACGACGAACGAGCTGCAGGAAGAGATGGTGCATTATTGGGAGCTCCGGTACGGGATTATAGTATTCCCTCTTGAAGGAGAAGGTACGAAGTCCGTCGATGAGCTTCAAGATATTGATGCCCTGTGGGCATCGCGTATTACAGGTCTCACATGATAGGCAGATCCATATGGTGCCAGACCAAAATACTTTATCTTCCAACCCGAGCTGAAGGGCCCTCATCAACTCGTGGGGCTTCATCTTCATGGCGTAAGCCGAAGGACAACCCAGGGTACATTTCTTACACTGGTAGCAGAGCATCGCGTTTTCCCCGGTGATACGCAAGAGTCTCTTGGCCAAATTACCCGTACCCTCGGTCACTTCCACTCTCATACTTTTCCCCGTCTTCTATGTGCTCGATATAGATCCCGCGGGCAGGACCACGGTAAAGGTAGATCCGCCCCCTTCTTCGCTCTCAACGGATATCGTTCCCAGGTGCGCTTCGACGATATGCTTCACGATGGAAAGGCCGAGGCCCGTTCCCACGATCTGCCTGGTCTTCTCCGATTTGACTCGATAGAACCGATCGAAGATCCTGGAAAGGTCCACTTTCGATATCCCGATACCCGTATCGGAGACCTCCACTCTCACGTTCTTTCCCGCTCCTTTGATACGAATCGTGATTTCTCCCCCTTCCGGGGTATATTTAATGGCATTGTCGACCAGGTTCGTAAATACACCCTTCAGGTTATTTCTGTCCCCGTTCACCGGTGGAACGGCGCGCTCTACATGGAGCTTCATCATCAAACTTTTCGCTTCGATCTCCGGGAGCATCGACTTATGGACCTCTTTGAGAAGCTCTTCCAACTGGAGGGGTTCCTTGTACTGCACAACCATTCCCGCTTCGATCTTGGATAGATCCAACAGGTCGTTAATGAGATCAAGAAGGCCACCAGCCCTTTCCTTGGCCCGCGTTAACATCCTCATCTGCCTCTCAGTTAAATCCCCCGACAGGCCTTCCAGGATGACCGAAAGCTGCTGTTGGATTGAAGCCACCGGAGATCTCAGTTCATGGGATACCATGGCCACGAAATCCGACTTCATCCTGTCCAATTCCTTTAAGCTCGTGATATCTTGCAATACGGTCACGGCCCCCAAGGTCTCCCCTAAATCGTTCTTTACCGGAGCAGTGTGCGCCCTCAAGAAAGTAGAAGCGGAGTCGCTGGGGCAGAGCTCCCGTGAAACCGTCGGGAAAGTAGAGTCAGCGGACCTCAAGCTCTCCATAATTGTCTCGGTTAATGTCGGTTCGATGCTGCATTCGGATAGTGGTTTGCCGATCAGGGACGATTCCTGAATCCCCAACATCCGTCCGGCCGCCGGATTAGTCAAAACCACGCAGCTATCCCGGTCACAGACCAAAACCCCATCTCCCATGCAGTTGATGATGGTAACAATCCTGCTCTTTTCCGTGGCGATGTCTCGTAAGCTCTTTTCCCTCTCCGACTTCAGGACATCCATCTCTCTCTGAAGGGCTCTCTTATCCAAGGCCCTTTTCACCACGATTCGAAGCTGATCCGGGGTAAAGGGCTTAGGGACAAAATCATAGGCCCCCTTCTTCATGGCCTCAACGGCCGATTCAACCGTGGCATAACCCGTGATCACGATGACCAGGAGACTGGCGTCAACCCGTTGGACGGCCTCCAGTACCTCCATTCCGCTGATTCCGGGCATCATCAGATCCAACAGGACCACGTCGAAGCCTTCGCCCTCCTCCATGGCCTTCAGTCCTGCCTCGCCATTCTCCGCCGTCACGACCTCCCAATCCTCTTTCGAGAGGATTCGGATACAGCCTTCACGCATGATCTGTTCGTCGTCGACCACCAAGATCCGTGCACCACTGGCCATATTTCCCCCAGACACAAAGAGAGGACAGAGCTCTTCTACGCTCTCCCCAAAAGAACCTCAATCCGCTTCACCAATTCGGCCGGCTCGACGGGCTTATCAATATAATCGTCCGCCTCCGTTTCAAGACCCATCTGCTGCGTATAACGCGTCGTTGAAATCTTGGAGACAACGGCGGTGAGGAGAAGAATGGGGATCTTACTGTATTGAGGATCGCCCTTCAACTCCTTACAGACGGCGTAGCCGTCTTTATCAGGCATCATCACGTCCAATACGATAAGATCCGGCTCCTCCGTCTTTGCCTTCTCAAGCCCCTCGATTCCTCCATAAGCGGCGATTACGTCATACTCCTTGCTTTCCAATATCATCGTAACAGCCTCGACCAAATCGGGATCATCGTCAACGATTAAGATCTTTGGCATATCCATTCCCTCCCCTCTTTGGTTAATCTATTGATGGGCGATGGTTTCACCATATCAATCCCCCGTTATCAGGTATGGAGATGATCCACGGAAAACGGGCGCGCTCCCTATGCCTCTGGCCTCGGATGAAGACCCGCCCGCTTGACAATCTCCGGAACCTTCTCCTCCCACTCAATGGCCATGACGTGTACCCCGTGTACCCCCTCTATCCCCCTCAACCGCTCGATAGACTCCACACAGATCTTAACCCCCTCCTCCGCCTGAGCCTCCTTCTCCACCCCCTTCAACCGCTCAATCAACTCATCCGGAACGTCCATGCCCGGAACCATGTTCTTCATGTACCTCGCCATCCCCACCGACTTGAATGGCGTTACCCCCGCAAGTATATGCACCCGCTCGTGTAACCCCCGACCCCTCAGCACCTCCATCCACCGCTCAAACTTCTCCAGATTATAAATACACTGGGTCTGAATAAACTGAACCCCTGCACTCACCTTCTTGGCCAACCGAGGCACCCGTATCTCAAACGGATCCGCAAAGGGATTGGCCGCCGCCCCAATAAAAAGCTTCGGAACACCCCTCAACTCATCCCCACCCAAAAACCTCCCCTCATCCCGCATCCACCTGACCGCCTGTATCAACTGAACCGAGTCTATATCAAAAACATTCTTGGCCGTAGGATGATCTCCAAACTTCTGATGATCACCACTGAGACACAGAATGTTGTTGATCCCCAAAGCCGCAGCTCCCAAAATATCGCTCTGCAACGCTATGCGGTTCCGATCCCGACACACCATCTGCACAATAGGATCAAAACCCATCTGCTTCAACAAAATACACGAAGCCAGACTCGACATCCGTACCACCGAAGTCTGATTATCCGTCACGTTCACCGCATCAACATAACCCCTCAAAAGCTCCCCCTTCTTCTTAATAACCTCAGAATCAGCCCCCCGAGGAGGACCACACTCGGAGGTAACCGCAAACTCTCCCTTTGCCAAAACCCTCTCCAAATGACTATTGCTCGTCATAGCCTGAGGTCCTCCCTGACCCTCTTCCGCGGCCCCCCATCCCGACTCGTCGACCAATCCTTCACCGGGATCACCTCCTCATAGCGCTCCAAATGACCCAACTCCTTGAGCCGATCAATGATGAGCTGCCACCCACAGTCAACCTCCTTGTCAATCTCACACTTCCCATCCGTTGATCCCCCACACGGCCCATTGAGCAAACTCTTGGAACACCGAGCAACCGGACAAATCCCCCCCGTCTCATCCAATACACAACTCCCACACCCCTGACACCGCTCCACCCATACACCCTGCTCCTCTGTCACCCCCAAAAACGTGGTATCTACCGCCGGAAGAACTGACTTGCCCCGATACTTCTCGGCCACAAACTGAATCCCCGCCCCACAAGCCACGGATAAGATAGCCTCATATTCGTCCACAAAGGGACGAAGCTGCTCGATATATTCGTGATCACACTGCCTCTCCAATACCACCTCTCTGATCTCGATCTCCTTGCCATCCTTCTTCCGAGAAAGCTTCAACTCAGAGGCAAGAACCCCCACCTCCTTCTCCCCGCCAACCGCACACACCGTGACACACTCGTTGCACCCGGCAAGAATGATCCTCCCATACCCCTTGATCATCTCCTCAATCTCTTCCAAAGGCTTCCTGTTGGCCACAATCATCACTCACACTCC
>JBGVTJ010000142.1:0-17511 GCA_041862515.1 Thermodesulfobacteriota bacterium
AGACAAGGGTTTTATGGGCCATAATCCGAAAGACCTGGGGCTGGGGTAAGAAGACAGATTGGATTTCGGGACCACAATTTGAAGGCCTTACACGAATTGACCGAAGGAATATTAAACGAACCCTGAAGATTTTGGAGCTAAGGAAACTTATTGTCGTCCACAGGGATGACAAAAAGACCATAAGATATGGATTTCAAAAGGATTATACGCGCTGGAAATCGCCACTTAATAGTCGAAAAGAACTCAAAACTAGAACGAAAAAGCGAGTTAAATCAAAGAGTTCTGAATTTTTGTCGTCCCAGGGGATACAGGGGGGTGTCCCTATGGATGACAACTTGTCGTCCCAGGGGACACACACAAAAGAAAAAAGAAACTATAACAAAAGAAAACCAAATGGTGAACTTCGTTCACGGTCTCTTTCTAAAAAAGCTCACCCCCAAGGAAAAGACCCTAGCCCCAAGTGCGAACTCACAGACGAGCAAAAGCAATTCTTCCTTATGGTGGAAAAAACTTTCCCCGAAGTCTGGAAATTCACGCAACGGGAAGCCAACAATGGGACGCCTTTGGAGGATGTGGTCTATGCCCTAAAAGAATTTCTAAAGTGTGGAGAGGTCGAAAACCATTGGGCATATCTGACCGAGATTCTCAAAAAGCGAAAGAGAGACCGTGAGCAAGAACGCATAAGGCAAAGAGAGCAAGAATGGGAAACGCGAAAAATTCAAGAGGCGGAAGACGTTAAGCGGTGGATAAATGAGACCTCTCGTTAACAGGGAGATCGGCGAATGATTGCGGTGTTCGGAAAATAAAGCCGAACAATAGGACTAAAAGGAGATAGATGCCGAACAGAAAGCAAGACCGCAAAAGAGCGCATGAAATGACCGAAACCTCTAACTTGTCCCGAACAACCGAAATTTCGCCGCCTCCGCCGGAATCAGCGGAATTTGGAGGGCAAACGAGGCCGAATTATGGAGCCAGTAGAGTTTTATGGGTTAAAACCTCATGAAATCGAGGTATGAAAAGCAATCCCCTTGGAAGGGAGAGGCGAGGCAAAAGGGGGGAGGATTCAGACGTTGAACCGGAAGTGGATGATATCTCCGTCCCGGACTGTATACTCCTTCCCCTCCGACCGAAGGAGGCCTTTCTCCCTGGCTGCATGTTCTGAACCACACCGGATGAAATCCTCGAAGGAAATTACCTCTGCCCGTATAAACCCCCTTTCCATGTCCGAATGAATTTTCCCCGCGGCCTTGGGCGATTTGGTATTCATTTCCACCGTCCATGCCCTCAATTCATCGCTGACGGTGGTAAAAAAGGTTATCAGGTTCAGAACCTCATAGCCCACCGTGATGAGTTGTTCAAGGCCCGAGGTCTCGAGGCCTAGACTCTCCCGAAACTCATTCCGATCTCCCTCGTCCAGTTGAGCGATTTCAGATTCCAAATCCCCGCAAATAACAACCACCCGGTTTCCCTGGTCCTCAGCAAAGTCCCTCAACTCCTGAACATACTGACCATCTCCTTTGAGCTGGGCTTCATCCACATTACCCACATAGAAAATTGGCTTAGCCGTGAGAAGGCAAAGGTCGTCGAAGATAGCCCTCTTGTTGCCATCATATTTCAGGGGAATGACCTTTTCGCCCCGGTTGAGCACCTCTAGAACCTCCTCATAAACCTCCAATTCCTCCGCCTCGCTTTTGCCACCGAGTTTTGCTAACCTCCCTACCTTAGCCACACGTTTCTCCGCAACCTGGAGGTCGCCCAAAATGAGTTCCGTTTCCACTACCTCGATGTCCCTTTTGGGATTGATGGAGCCAAATTCATGGGAGACATTCTCGTTGTCGAAGCACCTGACGATATGGGCTATTGCGTCCACATTACGGATGTGACCGAGGAACTGATTTCCCAGGCCCTCCCCTTTGCTGGCTCCCTTTACCAATCCAGCAATATCGAGAAATTCCAATGTTGTCGGGATCACCTTTTGGGGATGGATGAGATTGGCGATCTGGCTCAGTCGTTCGTCCGGAACGGGAACGACACCAACATTGGGCTCGATGGTTGTAAATCGATATGCCGCCACTTCAGCTCCCGCAAAGGTTAGCCCGTTAAAGATGGTGGACTTCCCTACATTTGGTAGCCCAACAATGCCACACCTAAACCCCATTTGAACCCCCTCTCTTGGCCTCAGTCCCCTGATGTATCCGTTTGCTAATGAACTTTTTTAGACTTCGACATGAGTTCGGTCCGACGGCTCAGCATGGAAAGATATTAAGATCTCTGAAAAACTGGGAAAAGGAGCTCTGAGCGCGAATTAAGATTTTATTCCTGCGAGTTTCCAGAATTCCGGGAGAAAAAATATTTTGAGCGGCAAAGAGCGCCTTTCCCAGAGATCTCATATTGTTTTCAAACAGGTATTATAATATAATCCCAATCGATACGAAACAAGAATGTGAAGTGAAAGAATATCAAAGGGTATCGGGAATTCATCTGGCCAAAAGAGAGAGGAAGCAGATGAGGAAGGCAAACAGGATGATGCTCGAAATGGCCTGCTCCATTGCGAAGCGGACAAAAGCAAAAGCCATTTTGGTTTACGTCGATGTTGTGGAGGATTACGAGGCCCTCAGCAAGATGACTCAATCCGCCAAGATCGACGTCATCGCTGTGGCCAGAGACGAATCCACCTATCAAGAGGCCTTGCCCGTCATGAAGATCCTATTGAAAGTTCCCCAAATCGAACTGAGCCGGACCAGTCAGATAAAGGTCGCCGTCATAGAAGGCCTCTCCTCAGGGATCATTCAGAGGGGAGATAAGCTGGTGTGCCTATCGGGGATCTCCAAATTCGGCATTCTCGATACCCTCATCATCTTGGATATAGGAAAGGAGCTCGAAATATTATCCACAACGGACCTCCCCGCCGTTTCCGAGGTCGTCAAACCCGAGGTATTCGATAGAATCCTCGATATAGCCCTTGAACTCTCCACCGAGGGGAGGGAAGGCAGACCCGTAGGTTCCATTTTCGTGTTGGGGGATCACGAGGAAGTCCTCAAGTTTTCCCACCAGATGGTCATCAATCCCTTCAAGGGTTATCCCGAAGAGGAGAGAAACATCCTCGATCCAAAGCTTAAGGATACCGTGAAGGAGTTTTCAACCATTGATGGTGCCTTCATCATCAGGGAGGACGGGGTAATCCTGGCCGCCGGAAGGCATCTCGATGCCTCCGGAGAAAAAATTGAGATGCCCATGGGTCTGGGTAGCCGCCACCTGGCTGCGGCGGGGATTACCAATTTAACTCAGGCCATCGCCCTCGTCATCTCGGAATCCACCGGTGGATTGAGGATCTTCAGCAACGGGAAACTGTTCATGGAGATCGAACGGGGAGAGTAAATCCACCGACATCACAAGAGCCCGGGAAATTTCGCCAAGACCGGCGCGAATACCAGCGCAATGATGGACATGAGTTTGATCATGATATTGAGGGATGGGCCCGAGGTATCCTTCATTGGATCTCCCACGGTATCGCCCACAACCCCTGCCTTGTGAGCCTCAGAACCTTTGCCCCCGAAATTCCCCTTCTCTATCCACTTCTTCGCGTTGTCCCAAGACCCCCCGGCATTTGCCATGGTAATAGCCAGGATGAACCCACTGGCGATGGCACCCACCAAAAAACCACCAAGGGCCAGCGGGCCGAGGATAAACCCGATCATAATAGGGGCAACCACGGTCATCAATCCAGGGGCCAACATCTCCTTGAGGGCTGCCTTCGTGCAGATATCAACACACCTGCCGTATTCGGGCTTCGCCTTCCCCTCCATCAATCCGGCAATTTCGTTGAATTGCCGGCGAACTTCGTTGATGATGGAAAAGGAAGTCCGACCGACGGCTGTCAGCGTCATGGCGCAGAAAATGGCGGGCAACATAGCCCCGATGAAAAGCCCCACGATTACCCTGGGATCCAAAAGGCTGATCTCGGACGTCTTGATTCCCGCGGCATTGGCATAGGATAACATTAAGGCAAGGGCCGTCAGTGCCGCTGCGCCGATGGCAAATCCTTTGCCCGTTGCCGCCGTCGTATTTCCCAACGAATCGAGGGCATCGGTCCGCTCCCTGATCTCCGCCGGGAGTCCCGACATTTCGACGATCCCCCCTGAGTTGTCGGCCACAGGCCCATAGGCATCCGTGGCCAGGGTAATTCCCAACGTGGAAAGCATTCCAATGCCAGCAATGGCCACGCCGTAAACATCCGCAAACCGGTGAGCAACGATGATGGCGATACCCACCAAAATGATGGGGGCAAACGTACTCATAAGGCCGTTGGCAAACCCCCTCACCACCGTGGTCCCCGCCCCCGTTAAAGAGGCCTCCGAGACATGTCGAGTCGGGGAATAGGCATAGGAAGTGTAATAGTTGGTGCTCTCCCCAATGAGGACTCCGGCAATCAATCCGGCAAGGATGGCATAGAAGATCCCCAGATCGGCCTTGAGAACAGAGACAGCCAGGTATGAGAAGATGGCGGTGAGGATGGATGCCGAAAAAGTGCCACGACGAAGCGCCGTAAGCAAGGCCTCCATCTCGGGCTTATCCCCCACTCGGACCAGGAAGGCCCCGATGATGGATGCGACGATTCCCCCCGAAGCCACCAGCATCGGAAGATACCATGCCACCTTCTCATCTGGAACTAAAGGAATGCCCCCCTTTATGCTGGGGAGCAGGGCAATCATGGCCAAGGTGATGGTTGCGATGATGGAATCGACATAGGATTCGAAGAGATCAGCTCCCATTCCGGCCACGTCTCCCACATTATCCCCCACGAAATCCGCTATGACGGCCGCATTTCTCGGGTCATCCTCGGGGATTCCCTTTTCCACCTTTCCCACTAAGTCCGCCCCCACATCGGCCGCCTTGGTATAAATCCCTCCCCCGGCCCTGGCGAAGATAGCAACTGAGGAGGCTCCAAACCCGAAGCCTGGCAGAATGGTCATAAAATCCGGTTGATTTCCGAAGAGGAAGTAAAGCGCGCTGAGGCCGAGGATGCCGATGCTGACGACGCACATCCCCATCACGCCTCCACCTCGAAAGGAGACACGAAGGCCATCGTTCAAGCTCTTCTGGGCGGCTGCGGCTGTGCGAGCGTTGGAGCGGACGGCTATATTCATCCCGATGTACCCCGCAAGGGCCGAACAGACAGCTCCGAAGACGAAAGAAAGGGAAACCAACCAACCCAGGCTGGGAATGAACCCCAAGATTATGGCCACAGCCACCACAAAAAGGGCCAAAATTCGATACTCTCGTCCCAAAAAGGCCGTTGCACCTTCCTGGATGGCCGCGGAAATCTCCCTCATCTTCTCCGATCCCTCATCGTTCTTCAAGACGGAGATGGCGAGAAACAGCGCGAAGATCAACCCCAACATTCCCGAAATAGCTGCAATATGGATCGGATCCATAGCAATCCTCCCTGCTGTTAATTTTTTCACAAAATCAGGCTAATTGAATCGCGACATGGCTCCTTGAACCCCTTCGCAAATAAGCGTCTCCACCGATTCGGCGGCACGGCCAATAATTTCCCTTAAGAGGATCCTCTCATCATCGCTAAAGGATCCCAAGACGTACTCGGTGAGATTCGTATATCCCTTGGGCTTTCCAATTCCGACCTTGACTCGGACAAATCCCGAACCCCCCAAGAGGTCTTGGATTGACTCGATACCCTTATGACCCCCGTGTCCGCCACCTTGTCTGATCCTTATCCGCCCGAAATCTATATCTACGTCATCGTGAATCACGATCAGATCATTCTCCTCTAAATTGAAGACCTTCATGATGCGGCCCACCGCCAATCCGCTCAGGTTCATGAAGGTCAATGGTTTTGCCAAAATGGCCTCGTGCTCCTTGATCAATCCTCTCCCGAAACGGGTTTTATATCTCCTCTTCTCCAGGCCGATTCCCGTTCTCCCTGCCAATTCATCGATGACCATATAACCCGTATTATGTCGGGTGAACCGATATTTCCTCCCTGGGTTTCCCAAACCGACGATCAAATTCACCAAAAGACCTGCTTTCCGTTGTCTTTCTACTCCTTCCCTTCCTCTGCCTTTCTCTCCTCTGCAACCTCCTCGGCTTCCTCGGCCTCCACAACCTCTTCTTCGATCTCCTCTTCAACCACCACCTTCTCTACCGTGGGTGGTACTACCGTGGCAAGGGTGGTACTAGGATCGACCAGAAACTTTCCCTTCTCGAGCCCGATATCGCCGATATGAATAGTATCCCCTATGTCCAGGTGAGAGACATCTACCTCTATGCTCTGCGGAATATCCGTCGGAAGGCACTCCATCGTAATCTCCCTCGTTATCTGCTCCAGGACCCCTCCCATCTTAACCCCTTCAGGTTTCCCCACAAGTACGATTGGTACCTCAACGCTGATCTCTTCATCCATCACTACTTCGAATAGATCGGCATGGATACATTGATCCTTAATGGGATCGGTCTGCAAATCCCTAACCACTACCACCTTCTCAGCCGCCTTCTTTCCGTCTTCAATCATCAGATCAATGAGCACGTTCTCTCCCATGTGAATGGCTTTCATCAACTCCTTGGAGTCTAAGGTAAGGGGGACCGGGTCCGTCCTGGGACCATAACAGATGGCCGGTACCAGTCCCTTCTGGCGTAGCTTTCTTGATGCCTCCTTCCCCAATGTGGTTCGTAATTTTGCCAATAGCTTCGATCTGGGCATTTTTACCTCCTTCAGACTCCTAAACGAAAAGTGAGCTCACCGATTCATCCTGATGGATCCGCTTAATGGCCTCCGCTAATAAGGGGGCCACGCTCAAGACCTTCAACTTTTTGCAGGAAACTGCTGCGCCCCGCAAGGGAATAGTGTCGGTAACGATGACCTCCTCCAACGGCGATTCCATCAGCTTATCTATGGCCCGTCCCGAGAAGACTCCGTGGGTACAATAGGCATAAACATTTTCCGCACCCTCCTCCTTCAGGGCGAAGGCCGCATTGCATAAGGTTCCCGCGGTATCGACTATATCATCGAGGAGAATCGCCTCCTTCCCCACCACATCACCAATAATGTGCATCACCTTAGCCACATTGGGCATCTCGCGCCGCTTATCGATAATCGCCAGGGCAGCATTCACCCTCTTGGCAAAAGCCCTAGCCCTCTCCACACCTCCTGCATCGGGAGATACGATCACCAGATCGCCTTGAAACCGCTCCCTCAGGTAGTCCGATAGGAGAGCAGAGGCATAGAGGTGATCCACGGGTATGTTGAAGAAGCCTTGGATTTGACTGGCGTGGAGTTCTATCGTCAGAAGTCGCGAGGCCCCTGACGTGGTGATGAGGTCCGCAACCAATTTGGCGCTGATGGAGGCCCTGGGAACAACCTTTTTATCCTGCCTGGCATAGCCGTAATAGGGAATGACCGCATTGATCCTCGCGGCTGAAGCCCTCTTTAAGGCGTCGATGAGGATCAAGAGCTCCATCAAGTGATCGTTCACGGGTGGACATGTGGATTGCACAACGAAGACATCCATTCCCCTAACGCTTTCGTTGATCTCCACATTAATCTCCCCATCGCTAAAGTTCTTAACCTGAGCCTTTCCCAAGGGAATGCCGAGATGTTCACAGATCATTTGGGCAAGGGAGACATTGGAATTCCCCGTAAATATCCGTATCTTATTGAAAGTGCCCAATTCTGCTCCCGTATTAAGCTCCATAGACCCCCTCACCAATCCCCCAGATGACCGTGGATGACCGGATCACCAAACGCGAAAATGGTATTCTGCCGATGGAATTATTCCATTCTCCCAATCTCCCTTTCGTACTCGGCCAGAACCTTGGACTCAATCATCTCCCTTGTCTCGTTATTCAAGGGATGGGCCGTATCCCTGAATGTACCGTCTTTTCTCTTCTTGCTCGGCATTGCGACAAATAGCCCGTTATTGCCCTTAATCACCTTTAAATCCCTTACCACGAAGCAATTATCAATGGTAATCGTTACATATGCCCTCAGCTTCTCCTCATCAACGGGAAAAACCCTCACCTCTGTAACTTCCATGTTCGCCCCCTTTGCTTGTAAGATATCAAATGCATTTGACCTGGTAAACCGTCCACCTCCTTTCCCCGTATTTGTCCTTCAACTTCCGATAAGCGCGTCCGGCCTCCTCATTATGGGGGAAAAGCCCGAAAACCGTCGGGCCGCTTCCCGTCATCAACGAGCCCACGGCACCATGCGAAAGCAGCTCCGCTTTAATCGCATCGATTTCAGGAAATTCCGCAATGGTAACGCTTTCCAGGTCATTGTGAAGGATACGGGCCACCTGGCCGATATCATTGAAAAACGGAGGAAGTTTAATATGGATGGGCCTTTTTGTCAACCTAAAACTTAATCCCTCATAGGCCCATCGGGTAGATACCTTCCAAGCTGGATTGACCAATACGAGCCAGATAGAGGGACGAATTTCCAGGGGTACAAGTTTTTCCCCAATACCGGTGGCCACTGCCGACCTCTCAAATATGAAAAAGGGAATATCGGCGCCGATCCTCGCTCCTATCTCCATGAGCCGACTTTTGGACAAATTGAGCTTCAAGATCTTGTTCAACCCCATCAATGTGCTAGCCGCATTGCTGCTTCCACCGCCGAGACCCGATGAGATGGGAATTTCCTTTTGGATATGGAGCTCTATCCCTACTCTGGCCTTCGTCTCTTGTAAGAGGACCGAGGCCGCTCGATAAGCGAGGTTCTCCTCGTCAACTGGCAAGCGAGGCGAATCGGTGATGACCGATATCCCCTGCTTTCCTTTTACGGATATCCTCAGCTTATCGTATAGGCCTATCCTCTGCAATATTGTTCTAATCTCATGATATCCATCCACGCGCCTCCTGAGGACCTCAAGCCTCAAGTTCACTTTCGCTGGGGAGAGAAGTTCGATAGAAGGGAAGGACACGTCTCCTCTTACCTCATTACCCGGTTCTTCCTATACGGTTTCCATTCTTTCCGTCGACGGGAAACAACGGAGGGAGCTTGGGAAAAGAAATGTATGGCGTCTATTGGGATTCAGTTGGCCCTACCCTCACCTCCACTTTCGACCGGTCCATACTAATGGGGAGAATAGAGATCACACAACCCCATCCTGGTTTGCTGAAGTTCAGTAAGGCATCATCCCTTTCAAAATTGCTCACTAATTTCCAGCCATGATTGACCATATTTTCCTTAAAGAAATTGGCTAACTCCGCTACCTTTGCTTTTCCAACGTAGACCAAAATGCCCGTTTTAATCGCTTCCGATTCGTAGATGAATGATTCCTTCTTCTCAATAGCAACGGACCGGGGAATGGGGACGTCTTCGAAACGATATGTAGCGGCGGGTGTTGGGATCATTTCGCTTTTCTCGGCCTCCGGGGTTCGGGCACATCCAATTACTGCTGCCAGCACCAAGGTTCCCGCCAATATTAAGTGCCAGCAACCCTTCGGGCAAAATCTCACCGTAATCACTTTGAGCCATGGACTCATCTTCACACCCCCAATCAGCTTAATGGGAAAGGAGTACTGAAACACTGAAATATATATAAGAAATCCCGGAATGTTTCAAGTTTTTCTTATTTCCGGTATTGCCCCTAGCTCATTGGATTTTGGAAATAACCCCCTTGTCAACGAGAAATAGACCACATGATGATCTCGAGGGGCAAGAAACCGCAGCTGGACACGAGCAGATCGTTATGAGGAAATGGCGTTCTAACTGCCCGTCCCTCCTCCGTTCAGTTGCCATAAGGCTAAGTTAAGCGCCCCTGCAAAGGTGGTCCAGAGAATATAGGGAACCAGTAAGAAACCAGCTATCGGATTTGATCGCCAAAACATGATCAATGTGATCAAAATCGCAAACCAGAGGAGCACGATCTCCGCAAAGGCCAAGCCCGGCATGTGGAGTCCAAAGAAGAGAATAGACCACGCGACATTGAGCCCCAATTGAACCAGGAAGAGTGTCAACGGTATCGCCGCCGTGGCGAACCCACCCCGACGCCAAACCAGCCACACCGCTACCGCCATCATGAGGTACAACGCTGACCAAACCGGACCGAACACCCAGTTCGGTGGTGTCCACGAGGGTTTGACCAATCCCGCATACCAGGTTGGAACCGAGGGGGTCGTGAAGATGGATCCCGACAGCGCCGCACCGAAACACATCCCAATCCATATGGCAAGACCAATCAGTGACCATGCAGGCCTCATGCCACGCTCCTGATACTTCTCCCTATCTTCATGAAGTTCCTAAGCTACCGCCTTGCCTCCTTCGAGCCTTTCTTGGATATTTTTTACGAATTGCTCCGCCAATCCCTTTGCCATAGAGCTCACAATCCTTTCGCCGAAGCCGGCGAGCCCACCCGAAAGCTCTGTGTCAACCGAATAGGATACTTGAACCTCATTGTTGGAGATCTCCTTCAGGCCAAACACACTCTCCTGGCGAAAGGTTCCGGATCCGATATCGTACTCCCCTTCTGTAAACGACTTGAGATGATGTGGCGGGGTTATTTCCGAAATGGTTGTTTTGGATTTCACCGTGATGGAGATGACGGGCAATTTGATCGTGATGGTGCTTCCGTAAGCATTTGCCCCAGAAATTTCGATTTTCTCACATCCCGGGATACAGGAACCGATCTTCTGAGGGTCAAGCAAGAATTGCCAGACCCTCTCAATGGAGGCTTTCACACGAAACGTTTCTTTCACGAGCATCGGAATAGACAACCTCCCTTCCTGATTTGCATGGTTTCCCGGGATGCCGCGCGATACATTCCCGTCTCCAGATGTCCTTTTTTATACCTCTCCCTCACACGTGGTTCCGCAATTGGAGCTCCGCGGGATGCGGATGCAGGTAGTATTGCTCCTTGAGGTATGGTTGATCGTACTTGCGCACGTAGTGATTCACGAGCGTGATCGGTACGATAAGGGGAACGTTGCCTCGACGATAGAGATCGACGATTTCGAGCATTTCCTGTTTTTCATCCGCCGAAAGCTGTTTTTTGAAGTAACCGAGGATGTGGGTTAAAACATTTACATTCTTCTTGGGCGTCGATTTGAGGCGCAGAGCCTCCATGAGAAGTTTCTGGTATCGTTGATAGAGTTCCTTCAGGGAAATTTCCTTGGCTTGCGCCACGAGTTTTCCCGTCATCCGGGAGTGTTGGGGACTATGAGAGAGGATCAACATCTTGTGTTTGGTGTGAAAGCTCACCAGGTTACCCCGGCTTTCCCTTTCCGCTCGTGTATCTCGCCACCGTTTAAAGGTAAAGATGCGCTCGATGAAATTTTCGCGGAGATTGGGATCGTGAAGTCGTCCGTCCTCTTCAACGGGGATGAGGGGGAAATGTGCCATAAACGCCCGAGCGAACATCCCAACCCCCTTTTTCACCGGGATGCCCTTTTCGTTGTAAACCTTGACCCGCTCCATGCCGCTGCTGGGGGACCTGCTCTTGAATATGAAGCCGCAAAGGCCCTCCTTCTCCAACTCAATGACCCGTTTGCGCGCCCACTGAAACATCCGGTCCGTATAATCTATTTTCGTGCGTGAGGTAATGAGACGAGGGGAATCAGGGTCACCCACCTGCCGGAGGGGTTCTCGAGGAACATCGAAACCGCATTCCACCTCGGGGCACACGGGGACGTACTCAACGAATTTCCCCAGAGTATCGGTAAGGAACCGGTCCAGCTTATGGGTCCCGTTCCAGCGGACCCTCTCACCCAGCAAACAGGAACTGATTCCCAATTTGATGGTCGCTTCCATAGGCATTTTACCCCTGATTTTTGTCTCCCTCAACGTGGACCAAGTACCCGGAAAGGAATCTTCTGTTACCTATAGACTGATGATTCGGGAATATTTTCCTCAAACACCGTTTCACGGTGTCTTTTCTCTTCCGCCTTTCCTCATTTCCCTCTGGCGCATTGGCATCGAGTCAATAAGGGAAAAGATTTCCGCGATATTCACCTCATCTCCTCTCCTCAGTTTCTCCCCTCCATCCTTACCGATGAGAACTACGATAAATTGGCCGGGCTTCGCTGAGAAACGGTCCCGCAAGAGGGTGGCCGATTGTGGATCAATGGAAATATCACCGAGCCGACTCTCTCCGCTTTCAAGAATGTGGAAAACCAGGAGATCTCGGTCGGCTATTTCGTCCCCTTGGTCTCGCAATTGCCTTCTGAAATCCCGATACCGTGCATAGCCCTCCGATGGCGCGAATACGAGGAGCAGTCGATTCTTCCATGTATATGTGTCGAGATCGATCGCACCAGGTCTTTGTCCAAATCCTTTCCCTGCCATTACGCCTCCCATCAAAGACACCAATAAGATTGCAATTAGCTTCATCACCGATCTTCCAATTGTCACCGAGCGGACCCGGCCCTGCTCCAGTCCCGACCATCACATCGTCGAATGTAGATTCCATTTCACCGTTTAAGCCATTCGAGCACATGAGTTCTTGGCCAGATTTCATCTCCCGACCAATCAGGGGGCCCCATCAAAGCCGTGGTGCTCGACCTTACGATACCAGGAGGCGGGATCAGTGAAATACTCCTCCGTATCCTTGAGAGATAGATAGTGTTCATTCTCTATCCTTGCGAGGAGGTCGAAGAACTCCTTCTCCTTCGGATCGGAGACCGTATCTCGGAGGTCTGCGTAATACTTCGCCCCCTTGGCCTCAAAATCGATGGCCGCCCGAACCGCCTCGAGGTCATCGTCGTCTCCTGCAGCCATTTCATCAACCTTTTTGAGCACGTCGAGAAGGATATCCTTAACGATGGTATCCTTCACCTTGAGGGGAACGGTTTCAGGCCACTTCTTCTGCTTTTCCCACTTCTCGTGGAGTTGCTTTAGCCGTTCGTAGTGTTCCAGCTCCTCGTCTCCTATCTGCTGGAACATCTTTTTGCCAAGGGGGTTATTCGTCCTCTTGGCGTTCTTGAGGTAAAATTCCCGCTCCCTCATCTCGTTGTTGAGGGCGACTTCCAGAGCATTAAGACGTTCCTCTTCGTTCATGATCAATCCCTTTCGTGATCCCTCCTCGTCTCCCGTGATCGGGACTCTCGAATCCTGCAAGAAAGAGCTGGGAGAAAAGTTTGTATCCTCCCCGTTGTTCGGGGATGTACTCACCAAGGTGAGGGCCTACTTCACCATTTTGAATATCAGCGTGGCTATCGTCTTCCTCTCTTCAGGCGTTGCAACCTCCCACATCTCCTTCAGTAATTCCTCTTCCTTAGTGGCGGGGCAGACTTTTTTTGCAAGGAAATCTCCCACCTTTACGCCCAGATCTCTGATCACCTCATCTGAAACACCAAACTTGCGTGCTTCCCCGATGGCCTCCTTTAACGTAGCCCTCCACGTATTCCAATCTTTGACAAAATCCATCGCACTCACACACTGGAATCGCTCCACCTCTATCACCTCCCTCCGTATTGGGTACTTTTCTAGCTTAATAATAGAAAAATCGGTATATTCATTTCAAGTTTTTTTCTTTCGAACTTCCCCCCGAGAAAACGACACCATGAGCGACTGATCAGAGGGGGGCCGAGGGAATTGGACCGTGAGCATCTTTCGGACAGAATTGGCAAAAAGACAGACGGACCTCGTGGGACGCCGCTGGCTTTTTATTCCGTACGACCAATTAACAGATAGCATCGGCCCCCTTGCCCGGGAAGACCCGAAAACTCTGGGGATCGTTCTGGTGGAAAATCCGTGGAAGGCATCTCGTCGCCCCTATCACAAACAGAAGCTCGCCCTTATCCTTGCAAATCTCCGGCACTTCGCCCTGGAGCAGGCAGCCCGCGGCGTTGCCATCCGACACGTGGTAACAGACGGTCCCTACCGGACCGCACTCGAGCCGATGATCTCGGAGCTGGGACCCATACGCTTAATGGTCCCGGCGGAACGCGAACTGCGAGTTGACCTGCAACCCATGGTTGACACCGGTAGCCTGAAGCTCATTCCCCACGAGGGCTGGCTCACCACCCATGAGCAATTCCGCGCGAGCACAACGAAGGGTTCACCGTGGCGGATGGACGCTTTCTACCGTTATGTCCGCAGGGATACGGGCGTCCTCATGGAAGGTGATAAGCCCGTGGGCGGGAAGTACAGCTTTGATGCTGAGAATCGCCTCCCCTGGAGGGGGGAACCGAAACCCCCAACGCCCCCAATCTTCCCGCGAGATCCCATCAAGGAGGAGGTAGATAGGCTCATCCAATCGAAATTCAGCAACCATCCAGGTCGGTTGGATCTGAGTATTCTGCCGGTGACGTCGGCTGATGCCGAAACCCTCTGGTCTTGGGCAAAGCGGAAATGCCTTGCCTTGTTTGGTCCTTATGAGGACGCGATGTCAACCCGCTCGAGGAGTCTTTTCCACACCCGCATTTCTTCATTGATCAACATCAATCGGCTCCTCCCGGACCGGGTGGTCAAAGATGTTATGGGTATGGACATACCCCTACCCAGCAAAGAGGGCTTCATCCGGCAAGTGCTGGGGTGGCGCGAATTCGTTCACCATGTCCACGTGGCCACCGATGGCTTTCGCGAGATTCCCGCGGGAAATACCCCCGTGGTCTCGGAGCCCGGGGATGGCGGCTACAGCCGATGGGCGGGAAAACCCTGGCCCTCAAAACGGCTTCCAGGCGACCCCGATGGCGGGGCCAAACCGTCATTCCTCGGCGATGAGACACCACTTCCCCCCGCTTTCTGGGGAGAGAAATCGGGTTTCGCCTGCCTCGATCACATTGTATCGGGTATCTGGACCGAAGGATATAGTCACCACATCACCCGACTCATGGTCCTCTGCAATCTGGCCACCCTGATCGGCGTTTCCCCCCGTGAGCTGACCGATTGGTTCTGGGTAGCATATACCGATTCCTACGACTGGGTGGTCGAGCCCAACGTGTTGGGCATGGGAATCTTTGCGGTGGGAGAACTGATGACCACGAAGCCCTACGTATCCGGTGCATCCTACATCCTCAGGATGAGCGACTACTGCGATGGGTGCGCCTTCGATCCCAAAGGCAACTGTCCCTTCACCAATCTCTACTGGGCCTTCCTTGCCCGACACGAAGCCTTATTGAGGCACAAC
Source organism: Thermodesulfobacteriota bacterium (assembly GCA_041862515.1). Taxonomy (GTDB): domain Bacteria; phylum Desulfobacterota; class BSN033; order WVXP01. The sequence goes on from JBGVTJ010000142.1 coordinate 15,087, forward strand.
CCAAGGCTGAGGATGGTAATGGCTTCCATTCGCAGGCGCGACGCAGGTCGTCGTCAATACGATCAAGCTGTATTTCCTATGGTTCGTGACACTTTGCTCTCGGGTGACGTGATAAAACCGGAAAAACTCCCAGTGATGTGATAAATAGTATATGAAACGAAAGGGGACATGCTTCCATCGGTGAAGAAGTACCATGAATGAGTTCAGTCTCCCACATGAGAAGGAGAAAAAATGGGTAAGAACGTCTGTACCGGAGACCACACAGGCCACCTTTGTGTTTTGGCGAGCAACGAGGAATTCGAGGAGATAAAGCAGATCACTAGAAATCCCGAATATATCTGTTTCAATTGTGGCAGGGTTGCCGATTGCAAGGAGAACCTGTGCAACCCCATGCCCCTCAAATAACGGGGAAAAATCCCCTTAGGCATTGGAAGGAAGGGATTCGTCACCGTTTTAGAGTTAGGAAGATAGGCAATGTCCAGATCCGATGTCGTAGTCATAGGAGCCGGGCTTGCCGGCCTTTCCTGTGCTCTGAGGCTCCACCAGGCTGGGTTCTCGGTCCTCGTGTTAGAGGCATCTGACGGGGTTGGCGGTAGGGTGCGGACCGACGAGCTTGACGGTTTCTTGCTTGACCGCGGCTTTCAGGTATTTCTCATGGCGTACCCGGAAGCACAACGGGTGCTGGACTATGCCGCCCTCGACCTTCACCCTTTTTACCCCGGCGCCCTCGTGCGATTTAACAACCGTTTCTATCGAGTGTCGGATCCTTGGCGTTTGCCGTTGGATGCGCTGCAGGCCTTTTTCGCTCCCATTGGCACTTTTCGGGACAAAATCCGGATTGCTCGGCTGCGCCAGCAAGTCGTGAAGGGATTGCTCGAAGCAGTATTTCGCCGCCCCGAGACCTCGACCATCGATGCGCTAAAAGCCGCCGGTTTTTCGGATTCCATGATCGAGCGATTCTTTAGGCCTTTTATTGGTGGGGTTTTTCTTGATGGAGGCCTCCGAATATCGAGCAGGATGTTTGAATTTGTTTACCGCATGTTTTCCCTGGGCCACGCCGCTCTACCCTCACGCGGCATGGGTGCCATTCCGAACCACCTAGCCTCACGACTTCCCGAGGGGGCCATCCGAACGAGGGCCCGGGTTGTATCAGTGCACGAGGGAGACGTGACCCTTGAATCCGGTGAGATGATCAAGGGTAGGACGGTGGTTCTGGCCACCGAGGGCCCCGAAGCGGCCAGACTGCTCGGTGAGAGGGTGCCCCCATCCCGCAGTGTTACCTGCCTTTACTTTGCCTCAGCTGAACCGCCTATCATTGATCCGATACTGGCCTTGGACGGGGACGGTGTCGGTCCCGTCATCAACCTGTGCGTTCCGAGCCAAGTGGCCCCCGCGTATGCACCTCAGGGCCAATCCCTCGTTTCCGCCACCGTTCTGGGCAATCCAGATCAAAGCGACGAAGGACTTGAAACTGCTGTGCGATCACAGCTGATCCTTTGGTTCGGTCGGACGGTCCAGGAGTGGCGACATCTACGGACCTCCCGGGTTATTCACGCTCTGCCGATGCAGATTCCACCGGTTCATGACCCGAGCTCACGCTCCGTGCAGATTCGCCCTTGGCTATTTCTCTGCGGTGAGTACGGAAGCGTGGCTTCGATCCAGTGGGCCCTGTTCTCAGGCCGCCGGGCCGCCGAGGCAGTCATCCGAGCGCAAGGAGCCTAGGAGGAAAGCATGGCTATAAAACTCGTTTTTCTGGCCCAGGTTGGTGCCACCTTAGGCATGGTTGGGATAACATGGTTCGCGCAGGTCGTCCACTATCCCTTGTTTGGCCATGTTGGCAGGGACGCCTTTTCCAGCTACGAGGCCCTCAACATGCGTCTGACCAACTTCGTGGTTGGGCCGCTGATTTTGGTCGAAGGGGGCACGGCGTTAGTTCTCGTGTGGCTTCGGCCAGAAGGTGTTTTGTTATTCCACGCGTTGGTCGGAATGGGACTCCTTGCGGTGATTTGGCTTTCGACGGCTTTCCTGCAGGTTCCGATGCACAATATCCTCACCCGTGGCTATGATGACCCAGCCCATCGGGCCCTCGTTCGGTCTAACTGGATTCGCACCGTTGCCTGGAGCGGACGGGCACTGCTCGTGCTTTGGATGGCGGAGCGAGTAATGTGGTGAACTGAGCCGTCACGGAAACAGGAGTATGAAAAACAGAGGGTTGTGCGGAAGGGAACTGACGAATCAATGGACAATATGGTTATAAGGCGGCCAATGTGCTCCCATGAACTGACATGGCGGAATCGACGGTTTCACCGATGATGACGATCCCCAGGTACCCATCCACCGTTAGCTGATCTCCGGTATGGATGAGCGACGTTGCATCCGGGACGCCGGTGACGCATGGAAGGCCATATTCCCTGGCGATGATGGC
>JBGVTJ010000143.1:0-12696 GCA_041862515.1 Thermodesulfobacteriota bacterium
GGTGATAGACAAGGTCATGGAAGCCATAAGAGCACTGAAAATTGAAATTCAGAAAATGAAAGCACAGCGATAACTGGATAACTGTCAAGCTCATTGTTACAATTTCAGAACAGTTGGAACCATCAACATACTGGACTCCAAAGGTATTTCAAAAGGATAAGTAGCGAATCCTTCTATGAGGCCGCCTTTTGTCAAGCTCCTTTTCCATTTTACATGTCGGTTACTCCTTCAGTCGTCAAATCGAGCTAGCGGCTTCCTGAAACGTGAGGCTTCTGTCTGCCCACAACGGTCTCTTATCCGTGCTGGCCTCTTTTGCCAGACACCTATCCCGAACTTGCAGGGTGAGCGATAACTAACTGTATCCTTGATTTCCCGCAGACCCACATAAATACAAGATTTCTTTCGCATATCAATACTTTTGGCTCGCCTCCCTCCGCAATAATTCATCTTGAAATATTGACTCGGCACATGGCCGTTTTGGCTGCTTAGCGGGAGAGAAATTACCCAGAGCAAGTCTTTTTGAAGGCGAAAGTTGGCAAGGTTTCAAAGCGAAGTTCTCCGAGAAAAAGAGACTATGTGACATGTAAGCAAGCCTTTATATCTCGTATTCCTCGAAATACCTTTATCGTCTTTTAAGCCTTACCCACGATATCAAGGGCAGAGGGCTCAGAAATATTTCATCCCTTTTTGTGGGAGATGGCATTGAATAAGGTCAGCGGGGTCCTCCATTCCTTCTTGCTTTTAACCACCATAACCGGGGTTTCACAATACTGGGCAACGGCTTCCGGTAAACTTCCGAACACCATCTGTTTGAAGAACCGAGGGGGACTGGCCCCAATGATCACCAGGCCGTGTTGGCCCGCTTCCGTTGAGATGGTCGCCAAAACCCTCTCCGATTCGACGATCTTGATGTCGATCTTTCCCCTGGGGAGATTTTCCGAGGAGATCATGGCCTCAATGATCTTCTCTATCCTTTCCCTGGATTCCCCTCTCCGCAAAACATGAAAGGCCGTAATCCTCGAATCAGGGCTCTCCAAGAACATATTGCCGATCCTGAGGGCCATATGGCCGTGACGTCCCCCCGCTACGGGAACCAAGATTCGCTTTATCGTCCGGAAACGAGCGAGGCGAATGACAATGGAATCACAGGGGGCCTTTTCTATGATAGGATCGAGAGTGCTTCCAAGAATGTAATCCTTTCTGAAAGACCGTCCTCGCCATCCAAGTATGACTAGATCGGCTTTGTGCTCGCGTATGGCGCTTAGAATTCCTCGGGAGACGCTCCTACAGTACCGGATGGAAGTGCTCATGGGGATATCAGGGGGAACATAGAGGGACGCCTCAATAAAGGCCTCGTGCCCTACATCAAGGTATTCCTTCGCGTCCGAGAGGGGTGTTTGCTCCGGGATGGGTACCATATGGAGAAAGATGATCTCGGCACCCTTAATTTGGGCAACCTGCACCGCATAGCCCACGAGCTGAATGGCATGTGCCGGATTGGCTATGGGGAGCAGTATCCTATACGGCCTCTCAGCCTCCGCCTTCTCCTCCTCCAAGACCACTATTCGAAATATGGTATCCGTACAACGGGCCTTGGAGTAGTAATTGAAAATCATGAAGGATGCCACAAGCCATACCCCGGAAACGATCCATGCGGTAACGCTCATGTGAATCAGCCAAACCGCCAGGAAAATCTGCATGACAATGGCTACCATGGGAAGGATGGGGAAAAAGGGCATGACAAACCCGTAGTCGAGCTCATCCCCATACTCATTTCGTATCTTGATAACGGCGATGTTGACGAGGAAAAAGAGGAGCAAAAACATGATATCCGCGCTGGCTGCCACATCCTCCGTCGGGAGAGCAACAACGACACCGGTGACCAATACGGAAGTGGCCAGAAGGGCGATGTTGGGGATTTTCCTTTTGGGGTGGATTCGTGAGAAAATCCCTGGGAGCATCCCGTCCCTTCCCAGGGCATAAGAAACTCTCGTTGCGGAGTAGATTGTCGCGTTAAGTGCTGACGTACTCGCAAACACCACGGCGACAACAACGAGCACGCTCCCGTAGGGGAGAAGCCGTGCGACGGCTTCTCCAAAGCCGGTAGGCCCATATTGCCCTATCCATTGCCATGCTTCCGTACCAACCCCTTTTACGGCTACCACGGTGGCAAAGGCAACACCCAGATACGTTGAGACCACGATAAGAAGGGAATAGAGGATGGCCTTGGGCAGATTCTGTCGGGGCTCGATGACTTCGTCCCCGGTCTGCACGATCACCTCAAACCCCTCAAAGGCAACATAGGTGAATCCCATGGTTATCAGAACCTTATCCCAGCCGTTGGGCAAGAAGGGGTGAAAGTTCTTCAATCGGGAAGGATCATGATAAACCACCCAGAATCCGACCATTGCTATGAAGGCCAGTGTAAGGGTCTGGCCAAGAGTCATGATGCTTCCGGCCAGCCCAGTCTCTGAGGCACCTCGGTAATTGATATAGACAAAGAAAAGCGCAGCCGCCACGGCAACTACTTTTACGAAGAGGAATGGGGGAATCCCCCCCGACTTAAACATCCCCATCCTTTCCAAGAAATGGATGCAATACGTGGCAAAAGTCACGGAATAGATGCTTCCTGCCACGGAAGAGGCAAACCATTCGATCCATCCGGTGAGAAAGCTTCCCCCTTTACCGTAGGAGATCCTGGCATAGTTATACGCTCCTCCCGCCCTGGGGATAGCCGAGGAGAGCTCCGCGTAGGAGAGGGCGGTAAAGAGCGCAATTAATCCGTTGAAGGCAAAGGTTAACAGCACCCCTCCCGACCCAGCCTTCCCGATGGTTATACCCGTGCCTAAGAATACTCCTGCGCCAATCATCATCCCGACGCCCATCATGGTGACATGAAACAATGAGAGCTCTCGGGAGAGTTCGGTTTTGATGGAGTGGGAGCTCGGCTCAACGGGTTCGTTCATTTCTGGCCAACCCCCTCTTTATCTCGCGGAGCGTCGTGAGGCCCTTCTTTTTTATGCGGTTTACCCTCCTTAGTGAGAAAAAAGTGAGCAGCAAGAAGGCAGAAAATGCGCCTATGACGCAGACAACTCCGACGAGCAATTCCCCAGTCATTTCAACCTCCGCATCCCCGAGCAGGCTGTAGCGGTCTTGGTGCCTGTTTTTTTACTTTGATTTTTCAGCAATATTGGTTTTTGAGATGCTTTTTGGAAGCTTGGGATTTTTAAAGTATTCACACTCTTTATAGTTTAACGTTTCACAGTAATTGCTCAAAAGATAAGATCCCAGAACTAATCGGTTTCGATAAGCGCCGCAATACAATATCTCCTGATGACGGTTAATAGGAAAGTAATTGATGTAAGGACAGATTCCGGGGATGATCCTATCCATCTTGAATTCTTCAGACGGCCCTGAAGTAAGAGTGACCAAACAATTTTCTAACGTTTTAAGGTCTCTCTTATTAGAAAACATGACATATTCCACTCCGGCATCCCGAAGTTGCTTAAGCAATTTCCGGTGTTTCGATGAAAGAAGACAAAGAACAGGAGTCTGCATGGTATGATTGTTTCTTTTTAATGCGAAGCAGAGTTCAACGAGGGCATCACGTGCCCTCAAAGAACTTTGATCAAAGGAAATGACAATGAGATCATAATCGATCTCCGTTGCCGTGCTGAGGCAAGAAACGGGACTACCGACCAAGGTTAATTCTTCAACGGTCGTGCAAATTGAATCAGCGGTGGATTTATAGAGCAAGGTCTTATGTTTCTTTGAACTTGCTTCCATCGATTTTAGGTTCACGCACATTAAAGAATTTGTCTACATTCTCGCTGAGGATAATCCTTCAGACCGATCATTAAGCAGCTTCAATGCCAATTAAGAATTCAGCTTTGAAAACGAGAGGTTGGATAATAAGGAGGCAGGCTGGATTGTTTTTAGCAGTCTGAATCTTGCAAAATGCAAGAAATCCATCGTGCAAAATTCAAAAGGTCAGTCCAGATGATATTTTTTTCGTTTGCGCCAAAGTGTGGACGGATCAATACCGAGAATCTGCGCCGCCTCTTCCATGGACCTGGTGCGTAATAGCACCTCTTTGATATGGGCTTTTTCAATCTCTGGCAAAGAAAGAAGTTTCTTGGCAGAACCCTCTCTAGACTTGTAGTTTGTTACGTATGGTGGAAGGTTTTCAGGTGTAAGCCGGTCGTGACTCGCCAGAATCGTTCCTCTCTCAATGGCATTAATCAGTTCACGTATGTTACCAGGCCAAGGGTAAGAATGTAAAATTTCTACTGTTTCCTCTGTCATCCCCTTTATGTGCTTATTATTTTCTTTCCTAAATTTCTCAAGAAAGTACTCTGCTAAGAGTTGAATGTCTTCCGGACGCTCACGCAGAGGAGGCATGAAAATCTCTACCACGTTAAGCCTGTAAAAAAGGTCCTCTCGAAAGAGTTTTTCATGAACGAGTTCCTCCAGATCCCTATTCGTGGCGGCAATCACACGCACATCGAGGTGTAAAGTTTTTGTATCACCCAGCCTCTCGAACTCGTGATATTGCAAAAAATGTAAAAACTTCGCCTGAATTGCCGGCGACATATCTGCAACATCGTCCAAAAAAACCGTTCCACCATTGGCCAATTCCAACTTTCCCGCCTTATCGCGTATGGCGCCAGTGAACGCCCCCCTCACATGACCAAAGAGGTCGCTTTCCAACAGGTTCTCTTGTAGAACGGTGCAGTCTACCGTGACAAATGGACCCTCTTTTCTAGGACTCCAGTCATGGATCAGACGGGCAAGGACCCCTTTCCCTGTACCGCTCTCGCCGCTGATCAAGATGTTGGCATTTGATTCCGCCACCTGCCTGGCGGCCTTAAGGATTGCACGTACCTTCCTGCTTCTGGTGATGAAGTCCCCTTCTCGAACGATACCTTTCACTTTTTCTTTCAGGAGCTCAACCTGTGATTCCAAATCGTGCACCCTTTCGATCTTTTCCAGTACGTGTGTTATTTGTGCTGGCGTAAAAGGTTTCGGCAGGTAATCAAAGGCCCCCATCTTTACAGCCTTAACCGCTGTTTCAATTGTGGCGTAAGCAGTAATGATGACCACATACGCCTTGATTGAGGTAGCAACGATTTCTTTGAGCACCTCCAGGCCGTCCATATCTGGAAGTTTAAGATCTAGAAGCACGATATCCGGCTTCACTTGTTTAAAAATTTCCAATCCTTCCTTGCCCGTCTCCGCAACCGCATGCTCCATTCCTATATCTTCTAAGTGAACTCGCAAGGTGGTCAAAATATTCTTATCATCATCAATGACGAGTACTTTCTTCATCGAACTCCTCTGCTTAAATCGGTATCCAGAAAGTGAAGGTTGTCCCCTCATTAAGTTTGCTCTTCACTTTGATATCACCGCCGTGTTGTTCAACGATCTCCTTGACAATGGCCAATCCCAAACCGATAGTACCCCTGTTCTCCCATTCAGAAAATTGGGTAAAACGGTCAAATATCTTTCGCAGGTATTTCTTCTCGATACCAATTCCCGTGTCGATGCATTGAAAGTGACATTGGTTCCTGTGTTTTTTTACACGCAGTGTAACCCGACCTCCACGGTCCGTGTAGCGGATTGCATTACCCACAAGGTTTGTAATTACCCAAGGGAACTTTAAAGGATCAATGGCAATGGTGGGGAGGGTAGGGTCGAATTCCTCCTCAAGAGTGACACCTTTTTCCTCGGCTTGAATTGACAGCGGCTTAAGACATTGACGAACTATTCCCTCTATGCGCAGTACTTCCTTAGTTGTCGGTTTTGGCATCGCGTCATATCTTGCGATATCAACGAGTTCGCTTATCAGTGATGAGAGCCTTGAACAATCTTCTTTAGCAGTTTCCAATAATCGCTCGTACTTCTCACCAATTAGTCCTTTTGCTTTTTCCACAAGAATGCCAATGCTCATAGAAAGTGAGGTCATGGGGGTTTTTAGTTGGTGAGAAAGATCAGCAATGAACCGCGCCTTAGCTTCTTCAGCGCGGATAACTTTCATCCTTTCAGCCATTAGCTTATTTTCACTGAGTTTATCATAAGCTTCTAGGCGTTCAAAAAGTCTGTTAAATTCAGCGCTCAAGAATCCGATCTTATCCTGCGTGGTAATGGAGAACCGAGGATAATTGCCGCTACCTTCTTTGATATTCGAAAGACTCTGGGCCAGATTTGTCAAAGGCCGTGACATCTTTGACGCTAGAATATAACTAAATACTAAGGTAAAAAGAATAGCAAAGACGAGCAAACTCAAAGAATACCACAAAGCATCTTTAGCAACTTGTTTGGTATCTCTTTCAGCAGCTTCCATTGCCTTCTCATTTGTCAAAACAAGGTCATCTAAGCCAGACTTTAAAGAAGCACCCAAAGTGATAAAATCATATTTTAACTGATCTGGCGTCATTTCAACGTCGGTCTTCATATAATTCAATAACCTATCGTATAAATAATCATATCTTTCGTATCTGTCAAAAAGGCTCTCAATAATCTGTTCTTCTCCCGGTTCCGTAATATTATCCTTACAAGATCTGAGGAGCTTCAAAATTTTTTGATCCGATGTGATATCCCACTGGCGCATTTTCTTATTCAGGAATAAACTCGTGAGGACCACGTCCTGCCTTTCCTCTATATATTGCCTGATCTGCTGAGCCGCTTGGATACTTTTATAGTTTTTTGAAAGAATAAGTTCCGCACTGCGTCCAAGGGAGTTTAGATACGAGTAATCTAGACATATGACAAAGAACAAAATCAAACTTGGAGTAATAATTACGCAAAAGATCTTTGTCTTTATCGAATTTCTTATATTCATAACTTTTATCCCTCTTGGGCGATCCGCATTTTGAGAGGCAGTATGCCTTTTTTTCTTGCTTTATCTTATCGCTAAACTTCGCCATTTCCCGGTGGATGGCCAAGCCCACCGAATCGACCTCTGAGGGGAGTCTTCCAATGCAATGGGGGCTCCGAAAAGGGCCATAATCCCGTCATTCTTTAAAGATTTGCCCCACACTTACTGGAACCCTTCCTCATTTCGAGGTCTTCGGTCAGTATTTTAGACATTTCATTTTTGAAACCCCCAATGAATTACCCATCGATTACCGGGCTATCTGGACTTATGAGAAAGAGGAGCCCAATCGGAGGGCGTAATAAATATCTCTTTTCGGTTCTATTATTTACTACCCCCAATTTGTAACTACAAGCCAGCAGGTTTCTGAAATCCATACTAACAGATCTAAAAATAAAGTCAATCATTTTAGGTATTTATATCACTAAGAGGGCAAGATGTTTATTCCTGGGAAGAAACTCGGGAAGCGCCGGGGTAAACGGGCCCATCCGCTATGTACAGAATAAGGGCAAACGGGAATCCCAAACCAATCTACTATTCGTGGTCTCCTGAGCTTACAGAGCCAACGGTAACCAATCCTAGGTATTCAAGTGGGAGGTGGCAAACTAACTGATGTGATCGGTAAAGTTTCTGATACTTCTATGGGGCCACTTGTTGTCAAGCTCCTTTTCTCGCCTATTACATGGGGTTCTTCAGTCTTGAATCGAGCTAGCGGCTTCCTTAAACGTGAGGCTTCTGTCTGCCTCGAACGAACTTCTATCCGTGCTGGCCTCTTTTTGCCAGACACCTATCTTGAACTTGCGAGGTGAGCGATATCTCCTAAGAAACTGCCGGGTTGAGTTCGTGGTTTTGAATGAGTTCGTATCCCAGGAGTCGCGCTCTACTCCTCCCCGAGCAAGGCAAGGGGCAGTTTCTTCCGCGTATAACGCACACCGCACCAAAGTGTGCGTCCTTTGCTAACTGAACTATGGATTTTCCGCCAGTCCGCATCCGGTGCATGTTTCTACCACAAATCAATACTTTCCGCTTTTCTCCCCGCTGCAAGATTCCCTCTGCTGCTATGTACAAAAAGAAAGGCAGGGCCACCCTGGCCTGCCCGAATAATAAGGTTTAAGAGATGCCGGGAGGCGGGATCGAACCACCGACACGGAGATTTTCAGTCCTTCTTCCCTTTCTCCCGCCCCCTGAATCTCAGCACGCCCCTACCCAACAAGATCCTCCTCTTACCTCGAATCGGAACATGTCTATACCCATCCAGACACACGGGAAAAAATCGTTGACAAAAAAAATTGGCGGTAGTAAGCTCGTGTTCGACTGATATGATAGTAGGTTTTTCTTCTTTCAGTCATCTAAAACTTTCCTGGGGGGCAAAGTTTTAGAGGCGACGGGTGCAGGATCGGGAAGGTGACTCACTGCACACGTTGCTACCTGAGGATCCGTCCCCTGAGGTCTCTAATTCCACACGAAAGGAGGTGTAAGCATTAGATTTTTGAATGTTTTTCGTTAAGAGGAATCTGGGGGAACATGGTAGGGTGGTTTTCCCCGAACCACTTTGGTTTTGGAAAGGAGGGAAAACATGAAAGGAATGATAAAAACTGTTGGCCTATTGAGCCTTGTCTTCGGTTTGGTTGTCGTCCTTTCGGCCAGCACCTGGGCAGCGGATAAAGTCAAGGTTGGGGTCCTGTACGCCATCACCGGAAAGGGCTCTTCCGTTGCAAAGGTCCAACTAGACGGTGTGAACCTTGCCATCAAGCAGGTCAACGACAAGGGCGGGTTGATGATGGAAGGGAAACGGGTCAAGGTCGAAGCGGTGACCCGTGATACCGAAACCAAACCAGATGTAGGGGTTCGAAGAATCCGGGAGTTTGTCGACGAGGGCATACGAGTCATTGTGGGGGGTACCTTCGCCCATGTCAGTACCGCGATTAATGAGCAGATCCGTCCTGGTCAAGCATTGTTTATGGCGACCAATGGCATTGAGGAGAAGGTCTTTCGCAAGGAGAACAAGGCCTCCTATTACATCTCCCCCCTTGGGGCGGTGGACGGGATAGGAAGGATGTGTGCAGATTATGTCGCCAAGACTTACAAACCAAAGCACGTCATGCTCTTCCTCCCGGATTATGCCTATGGCCGTGGCGCGGCATTGGGAGCGCACAAGGTCTTCAGTGGTAAATACCCTGACATCAAGGTAAGCGAAACCTGGTCGCCTGTGGGAACCCCTGACTTTACGTCCTATATCATCAAGATCAGAGAGGCCAAGCCTGACGTTGTGATGATGGGTCACTGGGGAGACGACGCCATCAATGCACTGAAACAGGTCTATGAACTGAGACTGCGGAAGGACGCAAAGATCTTCTTTAACTCCATCATAACCGCTTTCGGAGTAGGGATTCCTGCCGAAGCCCTTGAAGAGGTGACCATGGGAATGTGGTGGTACCACAACCTGGCCGGAATCGAGGATCGTGAAACAGAGCAGGCTGTCGCTGAGCTGACCGAGGTATGGAAAAAAGAGTACGGTGAGCCGCCCGACCCATTTGCGGTGTATGCCTATGTCGGCATGCAGGAGGCTCTGAGGGGAATCGAATTATCAAACTCCCTGGAACCGAAAAAGGTCTACGATGCCCTCATGAACAGCCCAAAATTCATGAGCGTCAAGGGACCGGCTACGTGGCGAGTCGATGGAAGACCCATGTACAAGTTCGCTAAGTGGATGGTGGACGGCAAACCAGGTAAGGAACGAAAAGATAAATGGGATATTGCCAAGGTGGTCGACGTTTACATGGGGCAGGAGTTGTGCCTACCTTTGAAGGAAATGGGCTGGTAGTCAGTGAGAAGGGTGGAGGGGATATTGCCACTGAAGGGCGTATCCCCTCTTTTTCTTAGAGTCCGAACTGCTTTGAAAATCGCCGCTGGTCTTTTTTGCCTTTCATCAGGGCCTCACGTAACGAGCACAAGGAAATTGGTCGGCCAGTATTTCTGGAAAAAGCGGCCCACCTGTGAGGATTTCTGAGCCGAGGGAGTTGATTGTGGACAAGCCATCTGGATCTTATTCGGATACAGCTCTGGCCCCCTCAAAGGGCCTCAGGAGCAACCGAATGAGGGAGCAGGAGCTGATTGGCGTCCTTGTAATCTTTGGAGGTTTCCTCCTGATCACCCCAGTGCTGTCCGTCAACAGGGTCACGGACTTCATGATCTTTTGTATCTTTGCCATGTCCTTCGACCTGATGTACGGGTACATGGGACGGCTCTCCTTCGGCCACCTGCTCTTTCTGGGAACAGGCGCTTACTGTTCTGGGCTCTTCCTCAAATATGTCAGTAAGAATCCCCTTCTGGCCATTATCGTGGGGATCCTCGTCGCGGGTTTGCTGGGCATGCTCATCGGCCTCATCATTGTCAGGACAACTGGCGCCTGTTTTGCCTTAATCAACCTAGCGTTCAACCATATCGGTTTTTTTCTTGTTCTTTCGCCTCTCAGAAAAATTACGAATGGGGAAGACGGGTTCGGGATTCACGCTTCCCCGTTCGGTTTTCTGAATTTCAGTAGCCGGACCACGATGTACTGGTTCGTTCTTATCTGTTTGGTGTTGGTATTTTATCTTCTCAAGCGGGTAACCTCCTCACCCTTCGGGATTCTGATCCGGTCAATCAAGGAGGATGAAACGAGGGTCAAGTTTCTTGGATATAATACCTTTCTCTACAAGTGGGTGACGTTTGTCTTGGCGGGCTCCGCGGCCGGTCTGGCCGGAACACTGACTGCTCTGAATTACAATTATGTCAATCCCAATGTTATGGACGTCCACAGTAACGTGGGTGCTGTTTTCGCCTGCCTGATCGGAGGGGCCGGGAGTCTCTACGGGGCGATTGTGGGCGGTGTGAGTTACATGGTCATCAGCAACTATCTGCCCATTTATATTCAGCGATGGGAGATGTTCCTGGGGATTGCCCTGCTGATGATCATTTTCAGGTTTCAGAAGGGTATCTGGGGGTATCTTCAGAGCGTTTGGGAATATGTGGAAAGAAGAAAGACCGTTTTGAGGGCGATGGGGGCGGGGGCTGTCAAGAGATGATTCATACCATTGTTTACGGGTTTACCATCGGGGCAATTCTCTACTTTATCACAATCGGGCTTTCCCTCACCTTCGGAATGATGAGGGTCATCAATTTTGCGCATACCCTAACCTACACTCTTGGTGTCTATATGCTCGTCAGCCTTGGCGCTCTGTTCAAGGGCTATTTTGTCATCGCTGCGATGATTGCCGTCGTCGTAGTCATTCCAATAAGCTATCTGATTGAGCGATACATCATCCGCAGGCTTTACGGGGAATCTCTCGACCATACCTTCATTGCTACCTTTGCCGTTGCCCTGATTGGGGTGGATACGATCAAGTGGATATGGGGGGTCCGCCCCTATCCCTTGAGCGATCCGATCGGCGAATATCTGATGATTTGGGGTTTGACACTTCCTATCTACCGGATCGTCATCGTTATGATTGCTATCCTTCTTTTTATTGGGTTGGAATTCTTTTTCAGGAAGAGCATTGTGGGTAAGATCGTGGTGGCAGCCCTGGAGGACAAGGATGGGGTTGGGTGCCTGGGGATTGACGTTGATCATTACTTTTCTATCGTTTTTATGATGGGAAGCGCCTTGGCTGCCCTGGGAGGAGTTCTCTACGCTCCGATCAGCTCAGTCCACCCCTATATGGGGCTCTCGATCCTCTTGCTGTGCTTCGCCGTGGTCATCGTGGGAGGGATGGGAAACCTAAGGGGGACCTTCGTATCGGCCCTGGCCCTCGGGATGGTCATGGCGGTTACGGCACGGTACTGGTCGCAGGGTGCCGAAACAATGGTGTTTATTGTGATGGCAATTGTCCTGATCTTCAGGCCAATTGACATATAGGGTGAAGGAGGTATTGGAGGAGAAGGAGATCCCCAGCGTATGAGACGATCCCCTTCTCCTCACCTCCCGTTTTTGCGATGCGACATCTGAAAGCCAACCTGAATAAGGCGGTCCAGTACTATGGCTGATCTGATCAGCACCCAGGATTTGACCAAACGCTTTGATGGTCTGGTGGCCGTCAACCAGGTCAACTTCAGTCTCCAAGAGGGTCAAGTTGCTGGCATTATCGGTCCGAACGGCTCTGGAAAGACCACGCTGTTTAACTTGTTATCGGGTTTCTTCTCCCCCAGTGCAGGGAAGATAACCTTCTGCGGCAAGGACATTACCAAAATTCCTCCTCACAAAAGGGTTGAAATGGGGATGGCTCGAACTTTTCAGCTTGTTTCCGTTTTTGATTCGTTAACGGTCTGGGAGAACCTGGTCTTGTCAACGATCAGATTCAAAAGGGATCAGCAATCCGTACAAAACTTCTTTTTCGCACCTGCCCGGAAAAGGATCGTGGTGCATGACTGCCTGAAGTCCCTGGAGTTGGTGGGGCTTGAAAAAAAGGCTTCTGCCCGCACCTCTGAACTCTCCTATGGTGAAAAGAGGATGCTTGAAATTGCTATTGGCCTGTCTCTGAAGCCGAGAGTACTCCTCTTGGATGAGCCCCTATCAGGTCTCAGTGATCATGAGATTGGGGGAGTGTTGGACCTGATTCATCGGGTGAAGAAGAACTTCGCCCTGGTCATCATTGAGCATAAGATCTCCAAGATCGTTAGTGTGGTGAAAAAGCTCTCCGTGATGAATGAGGGAAAGATCCTCTGTGAGGGTGATCCTGAACAGGTCCTGTGTGATCCAGCCGTCAGAGAATGCTACTGGGGAAAGGAAGAGGAAAATTGCTCGACGTAAAGGGAATCGATGTTACCTATGGTCGTGCCAAGGT
>JBGVTJ010000144.1:0-9666 GCA_041862515.1 Thermodesulfobacteriota bacterium
CCGTTTTACTTAGTGCTTCGATTCGCAAATACGGTGACGTATTTTGCCAAATTGAGTGTAGGAAATTGCTCACTCCATTCGGCCCGAGCCTTTCGGCAGTGAGCGACTCGACATGAGCTCGTCGACACGTCTCAAGGCCGAACTGCTCATGGCCGAGGGCAGCACTAAGTCTTGAGGGTTTCGACTGAGCTCAGCCGAAGTCTAAATTTGTTCGTAACCGAACTTATGCATCGAAAGACTTAGTGAAGCGAACTCTAGAGTGGTCCAAAATTCTTTTCAGTGAGCGAAAGGGAATTTGGGCAAGAGATCACAAGCAACCGAAGGGACGATGGTGTTTGCTTATGAGGAATATAATCTTTTTTATAAACATTAGGTTAGAAAAACCCCGTCTAAAAAAGTCAGGAAGCTCCAGAAAAATGGATCTTGTCTTTCAATCCAACAACCGAACCTTGCCCTTCAAGCCTTCCGATTGGATGATTTCGCCCTCGGAGGAGACGATCAGCCCTTCCACCTCATCCATCGCCTCGATGAGATGCAGCCCCTTTCGCGGACCCAGCACGAAGACGGCAGTGGCCAGCCCATCAGCGCTGAGGGCATCCTCGGTGAGGATGGTTACGCTCCGACAGAGCCGGGCGGGAAATCCCGTAAAGGGATTGAGCAAATGATGATATCGTTTTCCTTCCTTTACGAAGTAGCGCTCATAATCCCCAGAGGTAGCGACTGAAATGTCCTCGGCATTGATGGTAGCCAAGATTCGAGAACGGTCCCTTGGGTCCTGAATGCCGATGACCCAGGATCCATGGGTTTTCCTTCCACTTACCCGTATATCTCCGCCGGCATTGACGATCATATTCCGATATCCCCTTGATTTGAGCAAATCGACGGCACGATCAACGGCATACCCCTTGGCGATTCCCCCTAGATCGATGCGCATCTCCTTCTTCTTGAGCTTAACGGTGGATGCCCTCTCATCGACAAGGACCGCCGTGTAACCGACGGCATCGAGGGCTTTACTAACTTCACCCTCGGCGGGAAGGCGATGTCCATTACCCTCAAACCCCCATAGATCCAAGACCGCTCCAATGGTGATGTCGAAATACCCCTCCGATGCCCTTGAAATCTCCTCTGCCCTCCGAATCACCCTGAGGACGTCGGCAGAGACAGGGACCGCCTTGATCCCCGCCCACTCGTTAATCTTTGAGACGTCACTTCCGGGGATCCTCCTGCTCATCAACCCCTCTACCCGTTGCATCTCGTCGAAGGCATCACGAATAGCGGCTTCCGCCCCATCCGTATCCCTTCCAATGACAGTGATCTCGACGAGTGTCCCCATGAGAATCCGGTGCCTTTTGATGGGTAGGGGGGACCGATACTGACAGGAGAGGAGGAAGACGGATAGGGTAATGAAGAAAGGGATCTTTTTGGATCGAATGGACTTGGCGAGCCCCGATTCGAAAAGGTTAGTGGTATAAGTCATCTTATGACGGCCTGTTGCTCAAACCCCCTGGAGCGAATATTAAAGAATTTTTGTTAACCATTCTTAGTGAAGCGAAACGGCCGCAAATCTAATGTTTGAGCCCAAAGGGCGAGTTTTAGATTTGCAGTGAAGCGAACTTTAGAATGATCAAAAATTCTTTTCTGAGAGCGAAAGGGGATTTGGGCAACAATCTTATGATACATGAATGAGGGCAGAGAAAAACAGCCGCTGCCCCTGTATTGTCTCTGAAGAAATGGATGGTAATGTGTCTATTTACCCACTCTTGCTTTGGTAGAACCCCATACGCTTCAAATTCAGCTTATCCCGAGATGACGGTCTATCGCCTTGTTTATAAGCAGACAGTTTTCTTATTCCCAGATACGCCACCCTTTCTCTTGACGCAGGTCGGTCCGGAGACCTTCTTTTCTCCATTGATCTTCACAGGGCATTGTCAGTTCGCCTTGCCTTGATGGTGCCACTGATCCAAGGGGAGAGGACTAAGGGTTGTAAAACTCTCATGTTAATTGATAACGGGGATTGATCAGTAAACGATGGAGAACTGGTCGTACTCCCCCACATAATCCTCCCAGTGCATATCGACGCTCTGGACGTGAGCACCGGGAGGGCCTTTATGACACCACTCGATCATCTGCTTCACCACATTGCGCTCGCCTTCGAAGACCGCTTCCACCTTTCCATCCCACCTATTCTTTACCCATCCCAAGACGTTAAGGCGATTGGCCGCCTCCTGGGCACTATAGCGGAAGAAAACCCCTTGTACCCTCCCCGCTACGACAACCCGTGCCCTTGCCTTTTGTGTTTCGGGGCTCTTGTTCATTCAGGTGCCCCAACCCCCGATGGGAAATAATTTCAGTCGGTTTGCTATCATTCAGGAAAATTAGCATAGACATTCACAAAAAGCAATTGGCTGAATGCTGGAGCCACCTGAATTGCTGGAGGCCCCCCCATGTTCCTAAGCGTAATTCGCGAAAGGGTCACCCCACAAAGTAGTGAAGCTAAAAGACAGGTCTCGTTCTCTCATGAAATTCATAGACTAAAAAAACATGCCCCTTAGAAGACCGATGGCTCCACACTTATTTTCTTGCAAAGGGAATTTAAAGTTGTATATAATTTTGGATCATCTCAGCATCGGCAATGACGAGATTCAAAGGGCTCATTCCTGATTGCCTGGGAATTGACTTAAGTCAAGGTTGAGAGGAATCAGGTGCGAGAAAGTTGTTAAATCCTAATGAGATGAGAACTCAAGAGGATATGGAAATGAAGCGGTTTTATTTAGGCATCGACGTCGGTTCGGTAAGCGCTAATACGGCGATCTTGGATAACAATCGAATGGTTGTTGAAGACCACTATACCCGAACGAAGGGACAACCATTGAGGACGGTTAAGTCGATCTTGGAGGAAATATTGGGGCGCATTCCGCAGGAGGAGTTTCAGGCGATTTCCTTGACGGGAACGGGCGGAAAACTTCTGGCTGAGCTTCTGGGCGGGCAATGCGTGAACGAAATCATGGCTCAAGCTAAGGCAATCTCGTTTTTCCACCCGGAAGTGCGAACCATTATCGATGTGGGAGGCGAGGATTCCAAGCTCATCCTGGTTGATTACGAAGGGGGGAATGGGCATTTCAAGATAACCGATTTTGCCATGAACACCCTCTGCGCAGCGGGCACGGGCTCTTTTTTGGATCAACAAGCGAGCCGTTTGGGCTTGACCATCGAGGAGTTCGGGGAGCTGGCCCTGAGGTCGGAGAATCCCCCCAGGATTGCCGGAAGGTGTAGTGTCTTCGCAAAGACGGATATGATCCACTTGCAGCAGATCGCCACCCCCGACTATGACATCGTCGCGGGCCTCTGTTTCGCCTTGGCCCGGAACTTCAAGAGCAATATCGCAAAGGGGAGGGCCATTGTCAAACCCGTATCCTTTCAGGGAGGCGTGGCAGCCAACCTGGGCATGAGGAAAGCGTTCCTGGAGGTCCTGGAATTACGTGAGGGAGAACTGATCATACCTAAATACTATGCCTCCATGGGGGCCATCGGCGCCGTCTTGATGACCATGGAAGATGAGGCCCTCGATCACAACTTCCTCGGCCTGGAAAGGCTTGAGGACTACATCAATCGCCACAGGGAGGAGAAGGCGAGCCTGGAAAAACTCTGTCTATCTGAGCATCACCTGAAAACCAGGGGAAAAGGTGTTGAGGTTCCTCCGCAGGGTGAAAAACTCAATGCATACCTGGGTTTGGATGTGGGGTCCATCAGTACCAATCTAGTGGTCATCGATGAAGATGAAAACGTCCTCGCCAAGCGATACCTTATGACGGCGGGCAGACCTATCGAGGCTGTGCGAAGGGGGCTGACGGAGATCGGCGATGAGATCGGAGGTCGAGTTCGCATAAGAGGATGCGGGACCACGGGATCCGGAAGGTATCTTACCGCCGATTTCGTGGGGGCCGACATCGTCCGAAACGAGATTACGGCTCAGGCAACAGCCGCGGCACACATCGACCCCCAGGTAGACACCATCTTCGAGATTGGGGGACAGGATTCCAAGTTTATCAGTCTGGAAAACGGTGTTATCGTGGACTTCGAGATGAACAAAGTATGTGCAGCGGGCACGGGATCCTTCTTGGAGGAACAGGCGGAGAAGCTTGACATTTCCATAAAGGAGGAGTTCGGGAATTTGGCGCTCGAGGCCAATCGGCCGACCAGAATGGGCGAAAGGTGTACCGTTTTCATCGAGTCGGACCTGGTGCACCATCAGCAACGGGGGGGCAAGACCGATGATCTTGTTGCGGGATTGAGTTACTCCATCGTCCAGAATTACCTCAACCGGGTGGTAGGGGAGAAAAGGATCGGAAACCGTATCTTCTTCCAGGGAGGCACGGCCTTCAACAAGGGGGTCGTGGCGGCCTTCGAACGGTGGCTCAGGAAGGATATCGTCGTTCCCGAGAACCACGATGTAACCGGGGCCATCGGGGCGGCTATCCTGGCAAAGGAAGAAAGGACGTGGGAGGAAAGCACCTTTAAGGGATTTGACCTTAGCCAGCGGAGATATGAGCTTACCACATTCGAATGTAAGGGGTGCTCCAACATGTGTCTCATCCGTAAGGTGAGCGTCGAGAGGGAGAAACCGCTCTTTTACGGGAGCAGGTGCGAGAAGTACGACGTCATCAAAAGGAGTCGAGGAGAAGACCTCCCCGACATCTTCGCCGAAAGGGAAAAGCTGCTGTTCGCCCCCTATGAAGGGGAGGAGGACCTGCCCGAGGATGCTCCGGTGATCGGTGTGCCCCGGATTCTCCACTTTCACGAGCTCTTCCCCTTCTGGAAGGCCTTCTTTACGGAACTGGGGTACCGAGTCGTCCTTTCGGATGTTACCAACAAGGAGCTCATTCGGGAGGGAGTTGAGACCATTGTGGCCGAGACCTGCTTTCCCATCAAGGCGGCCCACGGTCATGTCCTCGATCTCTTGAAGAAAGGGATCAAGGACATCTTCATCCCCAGTGTCATCAACATTCAATCCCCTGATCCCGAGATTGAGCTCACCCAAACCTGTCCCTACGTTCAATCCTTCCCCTATGCGGGGAAATCCTCAATTGACTTCGACCGGTATGGGGCCAGGGTTCTCCAACCCGTCATTCATTTCGGCTGGGAGAGGGATAACCTGGAAAAGGAGTTGATCCAGTTCGGGGCGGAGTTGAAACGAATCACCTCCAGGGTAAAAAAGGCCTTTGCCAAGGCCGCGGCACATCAGAGGAGGTTCTGCGACGCCCTGACCCAGAAAGGGAGGGAGATCTTGGAGGGGTTGAAACCAGGGGAAAAGGCGCTGGTGATCGTGGGGCGACCTTACAACAGCTGCGATCCCGGGATAAACCTCGAAGTTCCCAAGAAACTGAGGGAGATGGGGATACTTGCCCTACCCATGGACTACCTTCCCCTGGATTCTGCCTCCCGTAAAGATGGGATAAAGGAGATGTACTGGCGCTACGGTCAGAAGATCCTGAGCGCCGCCCACCTCATCAGGGAGAATCCGAATCTCTATGGGGTTTACATCAGCAACTTCGGCTGTGGACCGGACTCCTTCATCCTCCATTTCTTCAGGGACACACTGAGGGGCAAGCCCTTCTTGCAGTTGGAGATCGACGAGCATAGCGCTGATGCGGGGGTGATCACTCGATGCGAGGCATTTCTCGATAGCCTCAAGCACGCCAAGGAGGGGGTAGAGGAGAAAATCCGGATGCCGTTGAAGACCGATACCACAAGGAAGATCTATATCCCATACATGTGCGACCACTCCTACGCGGTGGCGGCCGCCTTTGAGGCGTGTGGCATCTCGGCGCGGGTATTCCCCGAGTCGGATGAGGAGACCCTCTTCTGGGGAAGGAAGATGACCTCTGGAAAGGAGTGCTACCCCTGCACACTGACCACAGGGGATATGGTAAAGCTGGTGAGGGATCCCGGTTTCGACCGAGATAAGGCAGCGCTATTCATGCCTTCGGGGAATGGCCCTTGCAGGTTTGGACAATACAATCGCTTTCAGCGCATCGTCCTGGATGAGCTTGGGTACGAGGATGTTCCCATCTACTCACCAAACCAGGACGAGACCCTCTATACGGATTTGGGGATCATGGGCTCCAAATTCACCCGATTGGGATGGCAGGCTATCGTCGCCGTGGATCTGCTGATAAAAAAGCTTCTCGAGACGAGGCCATACGAGAGGAATAAGGGTGAGACCGATAGGGTATACCGGGAATGTCTCGATCTTATCTGCGAGTCCATCAAGGATGAAGGCGACCTGGAGAAGACGCTGGAGGAGGTCCGGGATAAGCTCGATGGGATTGAAGTGGAGCAACCTGGCACAAGGCCCCTGATCGGGGTCGTCGGCGAGATTTACGTTCGTTCCAACCCGTTCGCCAATGAGGATGTGATCCGAAAAATCGAACAGTTCGGAGGGGAGACATGGCTTTCTCCGGTTTCGGAATGGATCCTCTATATTAACGCCATGGGGAAGAGACATAGCCTGAGGCACAAGAGCTTCTCCAACCTCTTGAAGATCTTCCTCACGGATTACTACCAGAGAAAGGATGAACACCGCTTGACGAAGATCTTCAGGGGATATCTCAGGAATCTCCATGAACCAACGGTACAATCAATCTTGAAACAGGCAAGGCCCTATCTCCACGATTCCTTCGAGGGAGAGGCGATCTTGAGCGTCGGACGAACCGCCGATTTCGCCCATTCGGGGTGCAGCGGAGTGGTCAATGTCATGCCCTTCACCTGCATGCCGGGGACCGTAGTCAGCGCAATCCTGAAGCGGTATCGGGAGGAGAATAATAACCTCCCCGTCCTCAATATGGCGTACGATGGCCAGGAGCAGACCAATACCCTAACCCGCCTTGAGGCCTTCATGTATCAGGCTAAGCAGTATCGGGAGAAGCATCTGTCGAACAGCCGGAGTTAGTCCAACGGGCCTGGGTTAAATTGAGGCTAAAACTCAGAGGATTGATACTGGTTTCGGGACAGGGGGGAAGAAGAATGGTTTCACCATTTTCCTAAATCCAGGATAAGAGGATCATTCCAAGGAGCAATATGAGGATCCCCCCAAATCGATACGTCCTATCCTGTGCCGATTTGAACCACCAATCGAATAAGGCCTCTATTTGACCGCGCGGGCCCAAAAGAAAGTAAGCTCCCTTTCCAATGGCCAGAAGGCCCAGGATAAGGATAAGCCAAAAAGCACCGCTTACTCTTGCGGCGAGGATTAGAAGAATGCCAACTACCATGGGAATGAAAGCCAGGAATTTCGGGTTCACTTTGGCCATGGAACTCCTCAGAAAACGGCGGCTCTCCCCCGTGTAAAGGATGAATAAGGTACCTGCTGCAATCCAGAAAAAGGCTATGCCATACAAAAACCAGATCATGAATTTCCCTCTTGTTTAGGAATGTAATGAACGGACAGATGTCTGATAATTGGCATAAGACGTTCGTGCTGCCTGTTCATTTATATACCATGATTTTATCCTGAGGGAAAGCAGATTGAAAGGCAAAAAGTTCATTTTGCGGAAATTTT
This sequence comes from Thermodesulfobacteriota bacterium, assembly GCA_041862515.1. Taxonomy (GTDB): domain Bacteria; phylum Desulfobacterota; class BSN033; order WVXP01. The sequence continues at coordinate 7,559 of JBGVTJ010000144.1, forward strand.
TCAAGTTTGCTCACTTTTGTAAAGAGTCCCTGTAACCTGACCATTACTGAGAAATTATATTTCTCATATACGGACCTGGTTATTCCTTCGCTTTATTGCTCCTTGATCTGGTGGCCGAATTCCCTTTCGCTTACTGCAAAGAATTTTTGACCATTCTAAAGTTCGCTTCACCAAGAATGGGTAGCTAAAATTCTTTAATGTTCGCTCCAGGGAACCCGGCCAATATCTGGTTCTGAAAATGACCATGGGGGTTCGGAGCTGGTTATGTTCGGTCCTCTCCAGCCTCTAAAAGGTGTGGCTTTCTCCTTCCGTTCGGCCTGAGCTCATGGCCGAAGGCGGGCCGAACGGAGCTCAGGGTCGAAGACTCACGACGAAGCCCTTCGGCTCCGCTCAGGACAAGCTCTGCTCACCCTCGATGGGTACCCCACTCCTTCAGCAAATTGCGCTCCGGGACAACGGTGTTCTCCTGAAAGTGCGAAAACTTGCCCTTCATATCTCACTGGAGAAATGGTGGAATTTAGGGTAAATTTTTTCATGTCTTTGAGTAAGAGAGTGTGGAATGCTCCTCCCTTATGACAAGGGAGGAGCATGAAACGGAGGGAATATGTCTGGGAACAGTGCAGTACGCATCGAGGAGCATCCCGAAAAGTGGGTAGAGGGGCGGATAAGGGATTTTATCGCCGGGAGCGAGGTTAACCGATTGGCCTTGGATGGACAAGTGATCTTTGATGAACCCTTGGTGGGTTTTGCCCGGGGGGATGATGCCCTCTTCAGGAGGTATAAGAGGGTTATCGGGAAATTCCACTACACTCCCTTGGAATGGATGAAGCTGGCCCTGGGCGAGAAAGCTCCTCGGAACCTTCGGGCAAGGGATTTGAGGGTGATTGCTTGGGTGCTTCCCATTACCGAAAAGACCAGAACGGAGAACCGGATGGAAGCCAGGGTTACCTCTCGACGATGGGCCCATACCCGGCTCCACGGAGAAGAATGTAACCGATCCCTCAGAAATGACGTGGTCTCCATACTCACGGAGAAGGGTTATCTTGCCATGGCCCCTTCTCAGAGCACCTTCTTCATCACGCTCAAGGATAGCCGGGTTGGGTTTGCATCCAACTGGTCCGAACGCCATGCCTCCTATGCCGCCGGGCTCGGTACCTTCGGTCTCTCCGATGGACTGATTACGCCCAGGGGGAAGGCAATGCGGTGTGGCAGCGTGGTCACAAATCTTCCGGTGAAGCCAACCCCGCGGCCTTATGGAGGAAGAGGAAATTATTGCCTCTTCTATCAAGGGGGAACATGCATGGAATGTGCTCACCGGTGTCCTGTGGGGGCTATCACGGAGAAGGGGCATGATAAATATGCCTGCAGGAGCTTTGTTTACGATAGGATGGGGTCCTATGTGAGAACAACCTACGACATCGACATCTATGCCTGTGGACTCTGCCAAACAGGGGTCCCTTGTGAATTCGAAATCCCATCGCAATAGGGGTTTGTCCCTAAACCACCATCCCTGAAAATTGCCTCCATTGGAGCTTAGGTCGCCAGCTCAATGGCTTTTCTCAATAGGTCTTCCGAAATTTCGAGCTATTTTCCGAATGGAACGTCTCCCTTTGATGATTTCCTCAAGTTCTTCAATCTTAACCCCATCCTCCCCTTCCTTAAAAAAGAAATTATTTCGGAAGGCTAAAAAGACCGCTGTTATCTTATGTTATTACATCCCCTTTCTAGGCTAGCCAGGAAATTTCCCCGCAGTTTCCCAACCTTCACAGGAAGTATTTCTTGTCAAAAACTGATTCTTATTGCACTATAGATTTTCACCACAATTTTCACCATTCGTCGTGCTCCCCACGCACATAAGGCGCTACCTCTCGAAGGATTGAAGCCAAGGGAAAAGGGAATACTCTAACAGGAGATAAATGTGGAGTTTCCTGAATTTCTATGAAACACCGCTGTCCATGAGCGAAATTTACTGGAGAAGGGTCAGGTCGAAAAAGGCCGTTGCCCTGGTTCCCTGGAGCGAACATTAAAGAATTTTGGCTACCCATTCTTAGTGAAGCGAAACGACCGCAAATCCATTGTCTGAGCCCAGAGGGCGAGTTTTGGATTTG
>JBGVTJ010000145.1:0-2880 GCA_041862515.1 Thermodesulfobacteriota bacterium
CCAAGAGGTAATCCGTTTCATCAGCCAGGGGGCTACCTTCAGGGAATTGCATCACCATGGTGTCAAATTACTCACCATGATGCGGTAGGGGACCAGAGAGGGATTTCCCTAATCGCATTGTCATAACCGTACTTCCGGTTCAGGGAGCCTTGATTAATGTGGCCAGGGTTGAACGCAGCACTCAGGAAGACGTATAATCAGCACAGGGATCGAAATTGAGCCCTCATGGAGCTATGTGAGCTCACAATAGGCTATGCAGAAAATCCTGTAAGGAGGTAATGGTGAAATGGCAGATCTAGATCTTTACCGAGGGTATGGAGATGAACTTGAGAGACAGTTACGCTTGAAAACCTTCCCCCTAGCGCTGAAATTGCTCGAAAAAGAGGGCGATATCCCTGAAGGAGCGCAAAGACCCGTTCCGGATCTTGGCCATCGCCTGTCACTATGCCAGGCCTTTCAGATTGCGCGCCGGGATGGAATGGCACTCGCGATGCTGAAAGAAGACAACTGGTGCCCGGAACCGGTTATCGGTTACGGGCTTGGTGAACCCCCCAAGTATTTCATGGAGGGACATAATCGTTACCCACACGATGTGGAGACTCTGGAAGCTGGAAGCCATTATGCCCAGCAATTTCCCCGTTTGGAAGTAGGCAGGTATGTAGGTCTGGTTTCGGCTCCCCTCAGGACAACCGATTTTGAGCCCGATCTCGTCATGATTTATGGTGACTCAGCTCAACTAAACCTGCTCCTTTTGGCGAGGGAGTATAAAGAGGGTTACGACCTCAAGGGTTCCCTATCTAGTCATGCGGCGTGTGTTTACGGGGTGGTGCCCGCTGCCCTGAGTGGGGAGTGCCAGGTTGCCATACCCTGTCGTGGGGACCACTATCGCGCGATGGCCGGAGACGATGAAATCATCTTTACGGTCCCGAAGGGGAGATTGGAAGATTTGATGGCGGGGCTCAGATATGTCAATTCGTCTGGTTCTCGATTACCGAAGGGATATTCCGTACTGCCGGAATACCCGTTGCGGGACAGTTACAAGAAGATAGCTAAAATGATGGGGTATCTTTGAGGAAACAGGTGGATTTTTGGCTTCATTTCCGTAGATGCGATGGTTCTTTGGCCACTATTCTCCTATGGTATTAGGAAAAAATAGTGGCGGTAAGGCTATCAGCCCCTCAAAAAGGCCTTCCTCATAGTATAGCGGTGGTAAGGTCATGTTGCAGAGTAGGGCATTGGAATGAAGTGTCGCAACGTGATCGGATCTGATCAACCAAAGCAGATGTAATCAATCCCCTATCAGCAGATCGTTTAACCTTCTTCCCTCTCGTTCGGCGAAATGCAATAGATTTCTGTCAATCCAGGGTTCACCACATTAAAGAATATTTGTAATTTGACGAGTATTGTGGTAAGCGAACATTCAATCATTGATTCATTGTTTTTTTGAAGCTATAAATAGGATTTCAGGGAACATGTTGTCATTCAGGGTATCATGCATCTGAAGGTGCTAAAAAAGGGATCGAAGCCATTTCTCAACAATGTCAGAGAGCGAAAGAAAAGGAACAATAAAGCACTAACGAGGAGGAGGTAGGTGGCTATGTCGGAGGTTTACGAAAAAATGTCAGAGGTTTTGATTGCCGGCAACATCGAGGAGATCAAAAAACTCACCCAGGAGGCCCTGGACTGGGGAATTCAGGCCCAGGAGATCTTGGAGAAGGGGGTGATTTGACATGGGAAAAATCCTGACCCGAATGGGGGATGGGACCCTCGCCGAAATGAGCCAAGCCGAGCTCAAGCGGGACCTTGAAGAAGGAACTCGAGATGCCGCCGAAAAGGCCGAGGTCTCGCCGCTTGCCGAAGATGAATTGAAACATCTCTTCGATATCTTTGCCACTCCCGGCAAATTCGCGAGCGTTGAACTGGGCAATGAAGTCATTCTCTCATTTGACGGGGGAACGATAAAAACCCGACGGCTGGGTGTCGCGACAGGGCGGATCCAAGCTATTCAGTTCTTTGAAAAAGCTTTGGGAGCCGATACTATGGAGTTGGCCCACATCGATTATAGCTATAAACAGATTAAACCCATTGCAGGGGATGAACAGCCAGTTCTCGAACAGGCACTCCTGGTAACAACGGTGCCTCTATTCTATGGGGCAATGCCCAACTTGGGCATTTACAGCCAGCCAGATGGACCTGTTCCAAACCCCGCTGAGCTTCTCCTTCAGGGAAAAATAAAAGAGGCCAGGGCGGCCCATGAAGAAGCTGTGGAACATGCTGTCAAGGACATGGTCTACGTGGCCACTAAGATGTACGAATCAGGAGCCGATGGAATCAACTTCGACACGACAGGCGCTGCGGGGGATCCTGACTTTCTGGCAACGCTGAGGGCCGCGAAAATTCTCAAAGAGCGGTACCCAGACATGTGCATTGAATTGGGTATGGCCGGGGAGTTTATCCTGGGCATGCATGGCGAGATGAGTTATGAAGGGGTTCGTCTGGCAGGCCTCTATCCACATGACCAGGTAAAACTAGCCCATAAGGCTGGCGTCACGATTTTCGGGCCAGTTGTGAACACCAGTACCAGCCACTCCTGTGCATGGAATTTGGCTCGGACCTTGACGCTCCTTAAACCATGTGTCGAAAACGCGACCATTCCGATTCATGCCAATGTAGGCATGGGAGTTGGATCCGTTCCAGTTGTAGACAATCCACCAACCGATGTCGTTTCCAAAGTCTCCAAGGCTCTCGTTGAAATCCTTCGCCTCGACGGCTTGTAGGTTGGCGTTGGCGATCCACTCGGCATGGCCGTTACTCACGCCATCGCCGCGGGTATGGGTGGCATGCGTGCCGCTGGAGATCTGGTAGCACGAATGCAGATGT
>JBGVTJ010000146.1:0-8052 GCA_041862515.1 Thermodesulfobacteriota bacterium
CGTCGTCGTCAATTCCCCGGTTACGTTCTCATTGTCCCTTATCAATCCCAATACCCTTTCATAGGCTTCCATCCCTGATGTCGCCACTGCATCAGTATGGCCCAAGTGGAGATGATTCCCCTCCACCCACTTGGCCATTTCCTCCGCATAGGAGGGACATTGGGCATGTGACATCAAGAGCAGATTGCTCTGGGCCGCAATATGCGCGATTGTCCTCATCTTCTCCTCGGAGAGAATAAAATGTGCCTGATGATCCTTGATACCGATGGCCAGGGGGGCCGTCCTGACGGTAATCCGGCTTCTCGAGATCTTTTGGAGTGCGTCGTCCTCGGCCATCTCCCCTCTCAGGTATGCTATGGTCTCTTCCCGTGTCGCGTTTAATCCCAGAACGCCCAGGGCGCCCAAATAGCATCCGATATTCATGAGGCTTCCCCGGTCCAATTCCGACCCCAGAAAAGACGGCGCCCTGAGGGAGTTCGCGGCACCCGGAGTCAGTCCCGTAGTCACGCCATGCACGACAGATTCCTCACCGGTCTTGATGTCGAAGGTCAAAAGGTCATGGATGTGGAGGTGGATGTCGACCAAGCCGGGGATAACCATGAGCCCCTTGACATCGATGAAGGCATCGCCCTGCTTGGGACTGATTGATTCACCAAGTGAATCTATTCTGCCATCCCTTATCGCCAGATCCATGACTTTATCAGTTTTCGCGAAGGGATCGATCACGCGCCCTGCCTTGAGGATTATCCTCTCGGAATCTCTTAATTTTTCGGAATGATCGATCAGTTCCATGTTCCTGATATGGGAAATCGTGTCGCGCAATTCCCCCATCTTGTGCGTAAACCTCATACCTTACTCCTCCCATAGCGGCCGATCGAACCCAATGGAGAAATAGCTCCAGACACAGGACTGGATGATATTACGCCTCTCAACCCTCTTTGGCAACAACATCATTGTACCAATCCAGAATCTCCTCCCCGGTCATGAAGATCACCTCTTCATGTCCCTTCATATATTCAAATATCTTATCGATGTATTTGATCCGATGGGCCGCACCTGAGATATACGGATGAACGGCAATTCCCATGAACCGGGCACTCTCTGCCCCTTCCTCGTAAAGCGTATCAAAAGCATCACGCGACCGTTCGTATATCTCTGGCGAACGATGGTGCTGAACGAGGTAAATAGGAATATCGTTGAGCTCCACGGTATAGGGCACAGCAATCAGCCTTCCGCTCTTTACCTTCAGTGGGTACGGCTGGTCATCATTCACCCAATCGGCCACGTATTCAATGCCCTCTTCCGCCAGGATGTCAGGGGTATCGAAGGTTTCGTTCAAACCTGGCCCCATCCACCCTCGTGGTGCCTTCCCCGTGAAGTCTTTGATCGTTTGAATGGTTCGCCGGATAACATCCCGTTCATCCTTTTCAAGGTTTATCGCCCGCTGCTCATATCCGTGGGCCAAAATCTCCCAATTGCTGCGGAGCATTGCCCTGACCATCTCGGGATAGGAGATACACACAGGGGCGTTAAGGCTCACGGTGGCCCGTACCCCGTGTTTATCGAGAACCCTTTTCAAACGCCAAAAACCGACCCTTAACCCATATTCGAACCAGCTATAGTTTGGGATATCGGGAATCACGGTCACACCCTGTGGAGATGGGAGAACCGACCGTGCCATGGTGGCATTGATATCCCATCTTTCCACATTGATGATAAACCATACACCCAGTCGGGCTGCGCCTGGAAGCTTCATAGGCTTCCGTTCTCTGATCGGGGAGTATTCGGTTCGAACCATCTGTTCCTCAGCCATTGGATCATCCTCCTGTTGCCTTATCGTTTATCTCCCAGGTCGCCATGGGTAGATCTGAGAAGCCAGCCAAACCTCCTATCTGACTTTGTATCTGCGCGGTATTACCTAAGAACATCAATCCGTAAGGGAAGCCCAAATAGCCAATCCCTAATATGTACTTTCCCCTTTGTCAAGTGCATTGGGGATATCCGCCGGGAGTTCAGAGGGGATTGCTCAAGCAGCATGGCTGAGATTTTTCTCCCGTTGTTCAGTGGTCCGCGATAAAGGAGAGGACGTATTCATTGAACTCTTCCGGAACGATCTGAGAACATACATGGCCACCTCGTTCCAGCATGGCAAGCTTCGCTCCGGGTATGGCGGATGCAAGTTCCTCTGAGTAGTATGGCGGGGTCACGATATCATCCCTTGAACCTATCACGAGGGTCGGCGTCCGGATAGTGTGTAATTTCTCAGTGCGATCGAACGCAAGGATCGCTTCGATTCGACTGAGCACGATCTCGACCAGTGGATACCCGGATATGATGGCCTTCTCCTCCTCTGATATACGTTCAGCATTCTCTTTGATCCACCAACTCGGATACAGGAAAAGTGGGCTTGCGTGCTGGTAAGAGGCCACACCTCCCTTGACCAAGAGTTCCTTGCGCACGTCGAAGCATCGGATGAAGAATGCGTCGGCCTTGTTCCAACTATTGGCGATCACGAGAGCCCGCAAGCGCTCCGGGTGATCGATCGCAATAATTTGTCCGATAGCTCCTCCGGTCGAGTGTCCCACCAAATGGGCACGTTCAATGCCCAGCGCATCCATCAGGCCAAGAACATCCGCTGCCATCTGATCTACCGAGTATTCCATGATTGGACGGTCACTTTGGCCGGTTCCACGATGGTCATGAAGGATCACCCTATACCGCTCGGAGAACGGGCGAAGCTGTGGGTACCAGTACGATCCCAAACCACTCAGGCCCGCAACCAAGAGCAGGGGATCTCCCTGCCCATGGCTCTCATAGGAGAGATTGCTATCGCCAACCTTGATCTTCGGCATCTCAAAGGCCTCCTGGTATATGATCTGTGTCCCCAAGAAAAACACCTCGGGATCCCCTTTTCGATTTCCGGGAGACACTTAAGTGGATCAGCTGAGACGCGCCCCAGAGGAAACCACCTCTCGCTGGTAAAGAGAGGACTTGACCGGGGCCGTAAGGACTCCCGAACATACTTGTGCTGTTTGATTGATTAGCCAAAGGGAAGGGTGAGAACACTTCGCGTCAAGTACTTGCCCTTGTTCAAATTCTCAAGGGCCTGGTTTATCTGACTGATGGGAATTAACTCCCCTATATCCGGGTCCAGCTGACCCGTATTGACGAGGCTCACCACATCACGAAACTCACTTCGTGTAGCAGCCCGTGATCCCACTATCTGTTTCTCCCTTATGACGATATCATAGAATGGTGCTTCCAATTGCTGTTCGACATATCCGACAACAACTACCCTTCCTCCGTTCTTGCAAGCGGCAACGGAGTCCTGAATCGACTGCCGGATTCCTATATTGTCGACCACGATATCAAAGCAGCCAATGCTGTTCCTCACCACATCCAAGAATTTGTCTCTTCCCGTGTTGATTACGACATCGGCACCCAGCGATTTCGCCATTTCCAGTTTTCTCTCGTTTCGGCTGGTACAGGTTACATGGGCTCCCAAGAGCTTGGCAATCTTTATCCCCTGCATGCCCAAACCGCCAATGCCTAGGATAGCAACTTTAGTCCCCGCAGTTACCTCCCCGAGGGTCTTGAGGGCCCTGTACATGGTCGACACCGCATCAGGGATAATGGCCGCTTTCTCGAAGGGAACGTCCTCCGATATTTTCTCCACGTTAGCAGCCGGGACGTTCACGTATTCCTCCATCCCCCCGTTTCTCTCAAAGCCAATTCGTATCAAATGGACACACCGATTGGTCTCACCAACAAGACAAAACTCACACCGACCGCAGGTAACGTCGATATTCACGGTCACCCTGTCCCCCACATCGACATGGTCTACATTCGCCCCCTTTTTGGCAACGACACCGGCGAACTCGTGCCCCGGAACCAGGGGGAGTTTCACGGTGGGAATCTTTCCCTCGGAGATATGAACATCGGTCAAACAAAGGCCAACCGCCTTAACCTCAACGGTAACCTCGTCGAAACCAGGTTCGCTGATGTCTATCTCTCTAATAGCAAGCGGTTTATGGAATGTCGTGAGAACAGCAGCCTTCATTGTTTTCCCTCCCTCAATCCCTCCTACGTCCAGGCACACGCGATGACATACAGGTTCCTGATTTCTGTCTTCAGCGCATTATAGAGGACTCATTCATCCTCGAAGAACGTGTGCTTTACCGTATAGCCGATGAAATTGTCGAGACGAATGGGGCTGACAATCTCCAGCGCATCTGTATCCTCAATGTATTCTACACTATGCGGACAATTCGAAGGAAGAACCCAAATATCTCCCTGGGAGAGTTCCCTTGGAGATTCATTCGCACTGGTTACTCGCATTTTTCCTTTAAACAAGAGAAAAATTTGCTCCGCCTCATGGTGGTGGTTCGGTACACGTGCTCCTTTCTTGGCGTTTATTTTGGTCAGCATGATCTTCTCCCCGCTCATAATGCGTATGAGAAGCTTGGATGATTCCGGCATTCCTTGCAAATAGCTAACTTCTCTTTCTGGAAACTCTTCCCAGCGGTGATAGTAAGCCATGTGGCAATCCTCCTTTCAAATTACAGGATGCAGAGGACCCGACGTGAACCCGTACCCTGATCCAAGATCAAGGGGGCTCCATATCGATAGGGCATGTGTCTGAAAAGGTAATCCTCGTAAGGAAAGAATTTGAGAATCAGCCTTAACCACGTGTCCGCTTCCGAGACCAGGAACAAAGTATCGTTCCCCCGAACGGACAGTCAAAAACATGAGAGGAAAGAATACACCAGGTTGGCTTAGGTCAAACCCGAAAAGACCGAAACATTGACCTACGACTCTTTCATACTATCCGTGCCTTATGACCGCGACCTCAACCGTGGTTCTTTTTTAACTGGGCGGCGATCGGCTTAAAGTCGTAAGACGGATACACCTCGTACCGGAATGCACCCCACGCCTTTTCTTCCATGAAACGGTTCAGGTTGCGCACCTTATCGGGTTCCACGCTTACGTGGATAATGAAGCCATAGGACATCGCCACCACCCACGAGATCAGTTCAGTCCCCTCCGGCGGGAAATCTCGGTAAAACCCGGTCTTCTTGAGGTGCTCCATGATCTCGTCCAACGTCTTTGATTGGTCATGGTGCAGGAGAACTGTCAAGAGCACTCTCTGATCTGAAGCCATTTGCCTTCCTCCTCATCCCTGTTTAAGAGAATTGCGCTCGCACGTGTTTTTGGCGAGCAGGGGCAGGCCTACGGGAGTTGTTTCCCTGAGTAATCGTGGCCTTTCAAATGTCTTCGGCAGACAGTCCGTTCGGTGCTGCCTGCCGAAGATCTCAGTAACAATTCATGGCCGAAGAACGTAGACCATAATTCTATTTGTGGTATATATCCTGATACAGGGCCACGTGTTTCTCGTCCATCGCAGCGGTGGCCTTGCTGACGACAACGAAGAGGATTACGTTAACCACCATTCCCAGGATCGGCGCGCCCCCCGGGCCGGGGATCGGGCACGTGACCACATACTTAAACAGCGCTGTTATGGCGACCCCGCTCAGGAAGCCAGCCCAGGCCCCGGCAGTGGTTGCCCTCTTCCAGTAGAGGGCTCCGATCATCAGCGGTATCCACTGCATGGCAACGGCTGCTGCCCCAGCGATAAAGAACCAGAGCGTCGGAGGTCTCAGGAGAGCCACGACCAGGGCAAATACCCCGCATGCAAGGGTAATTATCCTCGAAACATTGGAAACCTGCTTCTCAGTCGCCCTCGGGTTGATGTTGCGGCGATAGACGTCCTTGGTTATCATGGCACCGAGACCGATCATTCCCGAGTCAAGTGTGGACATCCCGCCAGCCCAGACCATGATCATGAACATGGGCATCAGAAAGGGGGCAAATTTGACGATTGCCGCTCCCACAACCTTATCCGTCGGGGTTATACCTGGGACCGCCACGGCCAAGCTCCAACCCATGAGAAAGGCAATGATGGTCCAGAGGTTCAGGAGCACCAATGAAGCAAGCACTCCCTTCCGGATGCTGTAAAGATCTTTGGCGATCAGGAGGCGGAAAGCCCTATCGGGATTTCCCGCCTGCATGAACCCAACGATCCAGAACCAGGACAACACGATCCAAAAGCTGCCACCGCTCGGTTTGTAAGCGGCTATCTTATCGGGCAAGTCGGCCCAGACCTTTCCCCACCCTCCGGCTGCGCCGAATACCATGAAGATGAGGACGAAGAATCCTACGATCATGATCAGCGTTTGGAGTATGTCGGTCCAAACCACCGCCCTCATCCCGCCGCGTATCGTGTAGATAGTGCCAACACAGGCCATCGCCACGGCGCCAACCCAGTAGGGTATCGAACCTCCGGAAGCCTGATTCAAGAGTATGCCTGGTCCCATCAAGTTAACGGCCAGGTATGGAGCGAAGAATATCGAGACCAATATCGCAATGGTCATCCTGAGCTTCTCAGACTGATAGAAGTCGCCGAGGAGGTCGCCATAGGTAGAATAGTGATACTTCCTCCCGAGGACCCAGAGCCTTCTCCCCACGATCCACAGCAAGAAGGGTGCGAAGGTTGTGCCAAACGCATACCCAGTGAGGGCGGCTGGATTGCCGTAAAATACCCCTATAGTGCCCATCACATACCCTGCGCTCGCGAATGTTGCAGCAATTGAGAATGCGATGCCAATGAAGCCAGTCGTCCAACCCGTTACGAAGAACTCGGCTTCGGTGTCGCCCGTCCTCTTCGAGTACGCCCACCACCCGAGTGCCAGGGTGAAACCTAAGTAGATAATTAACAGCATGAGTGTTATGGCTAGCATGATTACCCCTCCTTAATTAGAGCCACCAGTTCAAGTCATTGCGTCGAAAGTGGATGCAGCCTACTCCTCTCGATGTATCTCGCCCATCTTCGTTTCCCCCTCGAGGGAGTATTCCTCCGGCGGAAAGCCCCTGAAGATCTGAACGAGGATCGCGATCGTGCCGAGACCCATCATCGCGAAAGTCCAATAGTAAACGCCGGCTTTCGTGGTTATCAGAGGGTTGAGGGGTGCGGTGAATGCCAAAAACAAAAACACCAGTTCAAGTACCCAAGTCCACGTTTTGTACACATTCTTCTCCATTCAACTGAGCCTCCTTTCCTGTAAGGATAGATAGATCTCGTAATCACCTCCTTTCCTCTCATGATACCGATCGGCACCCAGCCCTGATCCTGCACGACGTTTAGCATGACTTTACGTGCCTGTCAAGTGATTTTTTTCACATCACTGAGACTCGGAACAGAGACGGGCCTTTACCTGCCGCAAATCCAGCTTCTTCTGATACTGCTTCCTGGGCCTGGCGTGAGCCCACGCCCGCGCAATGTCCGTCGTATCGCCTCCACAGAAGGCGTAAGAGCAAACATCTGCTTAAACCGAAAAGCACCACAGCAGGGAACCCGCTTGCGTGCCTTCACTACCCTCTGCTCCAGATACAAAGAAGTCTTATGGGGAATCCTGCGAGGCGCCCTGGTGCGCTCCTGAAGACCAGAAAAACCCTGAACCCCATACCTCCTCACCCAGAGCCTCACCGTATTACGGCTGCAGCAAAAAAACCGTGCCACCTCCCTCAACCCCTGCTTCTGAACATACCTCACCAACTCCAGCCTCAGCTGAAATCTACTCTCTTTACTCTTGTCCCCCAGCACAGTACTATAACGCACAGGACTCATTGGGCCTTCCTTTCAAAGCTTACTATACTTACAATCCAACCAGATTGCACCGGTTACATTCCTCTGAGTCCTTTACTTTTAGCCGCCTCTCGGACGAAAAATACGCTCCATACCCCTCTGTGTATCTTCGTGCCCTTGTTCCAAAACAAACCAACCTCAACCCAGGTGGGTCACATTCTCCCTGCTCAGCTGCGAAAACGCAAAAAAATACACATGTTTATGCACGTAACCCCCGTTTACACTCGTAATTCCTGACACACTGACTCTGGAGTTTCCTGGGTTTTAATGCAAATATTTTTATAAGTATTTGATTTTATGGGAAAAAGAAATTTCAGCACGTGACTCCGCTGTTTCTTCGCTTCAATACC
>JBGVTJ010000147.1:0-4320 GCA_041862515.1 Thermodesulfobacteriota bacterium
ATCCTGAGGAATGAGGCGTACTTACAGTACGCTGCAATGACGAAGGATGCAGCGCAACGCAGCCCTTCGGCTTTGCTCAGGGCCGTGAGCATGTCGAACGGAAGTTGGACTTTTTACGAAGCCATCAACTTTGACATTTGATATTCTTACCTTCAGGCTCTAACCCCTTTCCCCTTCGGCCTTAACCTTCAACCTTAGACTTGAATTTTATTATTCCTTCCCTGAGTATCCGTGGGGGAGAAACGGTTACATCGATCACGGTGGATTCCCCTTCCCCCTCCGTTTTTCCCCCATTCACGATTAAATCGATTTTCCCACGAAAAATCCTATAAACTTCAAGGGGATCACAGAGACTGGGCATCCCCGAAAGATTTGCACTGGTTGAAGTAATGGGCCTCTTGAGGGCCTCCAGTAACTTCTGTGCGATCCGATGAGGAGAAATCCGCACCCCTACTTTTCCGCTTTTTGCCGTCAAGATGGGGTGACAGGTCTTCGAAGCTTCGAAAATAATAGTCAAAGCTCCTGGCCAGTAACCCTGAATTAAGCTCATGGCTAACGGGGGAATCCGAGAGGCAACTTCCTCAAGCATCCCCAGGTCCCCCACCAGGAGGGATATGGGTTTACCCATCTCCCTCCCCTTTATTTTGAATAGTCTTTCGAGGGCTTCCTCGTTGTACGCATCAACCCCCAACCCGTAGACGGTCTCCGTCGGGTAGCCGATCACCCCCCCTCTTCTCAGCACCTGGGCTACCTCCTCAATGTGCTCCGCTTCCGGGTCCAAGGGGTTGACCTTGATCATGCGTGTATTCAAAGCGATCCTCGCTGGATCCTTTTTGCATTCTCCTCCACTTCTTGTTCCAACCGCGCTTTATATCCCTTGAGGGCATCTCTCAAATCGGGGGATTTCAGCGCCAATATCTGAATGGCCAGGATGGCCGCATTCCTCGCTCCCGCCTTGCCGATGGCCATGGTGGCAACGGGGATTCCTCCCGGCATTTGCACGGTGGAAAGGAGGGAATCCATGCCCTTGAGGGGTGAAGAATCGATGGGAACCCCGATCACGGGAAGGGTCGTCCCCGAGGCGATCACCCCTGCGAGGTGGGCCGCTGCCCCCGCCCCGACAATGATGACCTCAAGTCCCCTCTCCTCAGCGGATTTGGCATACCGTTGAGTGCGATCGGGCGACCGGTGGGCAGAGGAGAGGGTGATTTCATAGGGAACTTGGAATTGATTTAAAACCTTCTCCGCCTCTTCCATCACCGGAAGATCCGAATCACTTCCCATAACGATGCCAATTAGAGGCTCTCGTCGTTTTTTCTCCGCCATATCGTCTCCCCCAACTGATCTGGTTTTTTGCAAATTTCTGGGTCCTTGTCTCTAGCTCATATTGACTGTCGTGTCCGTGAGTCGTGGTGGTGTTCCTTTGTCATTACTCATCAGCCATTTGACATGTGACATTCATCCTCTTGTCCTTGTGTTTCGTGTCCGTGTCCGTGAGTTTCGTGCTCGTGGTTCGGACCCCATCATTTGTCATTTGAACTTAATTTGAAATTTGGATTTTGACATTTGAACTTTCCATTTTTAACCAATAAAACCAATCAAACTAATACAATCAACCAACTCATTGCCATTTATCCTTTGGCATTTCGCCTTCCGCCTCCACCCTCTCAACCTTAGCCTTTCACCTTTGTCATTTGACATTTCTCCTTGTGCCTCTAACCTATCGTAGCCGATCCAGAGCCCTCTTTCCAATATCGCTTCGATAGTATACCCCGTCCCACTCGATTTTTTTCACAGCGGAGTAGGCCAGATCGATGGCGCTCCTGGCATCCTCCCCCAGGGCGGTGACCCCTAAAACCCTTCCGCCATTCGTTACCATGTCCTCTTTTGCTTTTGCTGTTCCCGCATGGAATACGAAGACGTCTGGCGTCTCCGTAACCCGATCCAAACCGCGGATAACCTTGTTTTTTTCGTAACTTCCCGGATACCCTCCCGAAGCCATCACCACACATACCGCCCATCTGGGATCCCAACCGATGAGCCCATTACGGAGGCTGCCATCGATACAGGCCTCCAAGAGGGGAACCATATCCCCCTTCATTCTCATCATGATCGGCTGGTTCTCGGGATCCCCGAATCGGGCATTGAACTCCAATACCTTTGGCTGGCCGTTTGCGATCATCAACCCAGCGTATAATACCCCACTGTAAGGCCTTCCTTCGGAGGCCATTCCTCTGATGGTTGGGATCATGATTTCATCCACGATCCTCTTGTGCACCTCTTCCGTAACCACCGGTGCCGGGGAATAAGCCCCCATTCCCCCTGTATTTGGCCCCCTATCACCGTCATAAATGGGTTTATGATCCTGGGAAGAGGCCAGAGGAACCACGGTCTTACCGTCGGTCAACACAATGAAAGAGGCCTCCTCCCCGACAAGGAATTCCTCAATGAGGACCCGCTTTCCCGCATCTCCGAAAGCCCTCTCCACCATGATCGTATCCAACGCCCTTAATGCATCCTCCCTTGTCATGCTGGGGATAACCCCTTTGCCGGCTGCTAACCCGTCCGCCTTCACCACGACCGGCATCCCCATGGACTCGACATATGCGACCGCTTCATCCCGATTGTCGAAAGTCCGATATTTGGCCGTTGGTACCCCGTACTTAGCCAGTAAATCCTTACAGAAGACCTTACTTCCCTCAATCTCGGCCGCCTCTTTATGGGGACCGAAAATCCGCAAGCCCCTTTCCTCGAAGAGATCAACTATTCCCATGGTAAGGGGAAGTTCAGGTCCTACCACGGTCAAATCTATCCCATTACTATCGGCGAACCTGGCCAAATCGTCCACATCCGTGGCCGATATATCGATACACTCGGCCATCTCGGCTATCCCCGCATTGCCGGGTGCACAAAAGAGCTTGGAAACCCTGGGACTCTGACCCATTTTCCATACCAAGGAGTGTTCCCTGCCTCCACCCCCCACCACTAATACCTTCATCATAACCCCCGCATTTCTCTTCGTTGGCAACCCAATTCAACCCTCTCCTTCCACGGTGCTCAGATAATTCGATATGGCAGTGTCATACTTCGCCGTCATGTGAAAGACCTTCTTGGCGAACCGAAAGCGCGTCCGACTTGATATCTGCCCATCGTTATCCCTCAGCTCCCTGATGAGGTTGTCGTAATCCCCGGGGTCAACCACAACCGCCACATCCCGATAGTTCTTCGCGGCCGACCGGATCATGGCGGGCCCCCCAATATCGATGTTTTCGATGGCCTCCTCCAGGGTGCAATGCGGTTTGGCAACGGTAGCTTCAAAGGGATAGAGGTTCACCACTACCATATCGATGGGGTTGATCCCATGTTTGCCCATGGTCTCGACGTGATGAGGGTTTTCTCGCTGGCCCAAAATCCCTCCGTGGATTTTGGGATGTAAGGTCTTCACCCGACCATCCAACATTTCCGGGAAGCCTGTATAGTCTGATACATCCACGATCTCGATCCCATTTTCACGGAGGATCCTCGCCGTTCCTCCTGTAGAGAGGATCTCAACTTTAAACTCGGCAAGTGCTCTGGCCAAAGCAACCACTCCCGATTTTTCCGATACGCTCACCAACGCCCTTCTAATCGTCCGCATATCCACCTCCTTGGTACAGCGATTCGTTCGCTAATCCGTTATCGATCACCCTCTTATGGATAGATGCCCCTGTCTTTCGTAGCCTGAACAACTCGATCGACTCCAAGGCAGTAGGCTGCCATTTTCATGCTGATCTTTTCCTTCTTTGACATCTCGAGGACCTTCCTGAAGCTGTCGGAAAGGATCCTGTTAAGTTCACTACTGATGCGCTTTTCGGGCCAGAAATACTCCTGAATATTCTGGACCCACTCGAAATACGATACGATAACCCCTCCGGCATTGGCAAGGATATCCGGGATTACGAAAATGGACCTTTCATCGAGGATCTCATCGGCCTTGGGAGTCGTGGGACCATTGGCCGCCTCGGCTATGATTTTGGCCCGAATCTTATCGGCATTACCCTCCCAGATCTGATTCTCCAAAGCAGCCGGAATGAGGATATCGCAGGGAATTTCGAGCACCCCGATACTCGAGATGGCATCGGCATTACGAAATCCAATTACCGAGCCCGATTCCCTCTTGTGTTTGAGGAGATTGGAAACATCGATTCCCTTTCCGTTGAAAATTCCCCCTTTAGAATCACTTACCGCGATGACTTTGCAACCCATTTCATCCAACAGTTGGGCGGCTTCAGCTCCCACCTTTCCGAATCCCTGCACCGATGCGGTACTCCCCCTCAGGTC
>JBGVTJ010000148.1:0-4615 GCA_041862515.1 Thermodesulfobacteriota bacterium
ATTGGTCGATAATTCGGATACCAAGGGCGCGCCGATTATCGTGGAGACAGCTCCCAACTATCGAAACCTCTTCGGAACCATGGAGAGAATCGTGGATCGCTCGGGGATGTGGAGGACGGACTTCAGCCGGATAAAGGCGGGTTCCTTTCTCAGGGCCAATGGGGGATATCTCATCATCGACGCCTTAGATGCGCTGATCGAACCTGCTGTGTGGCAAACCCTGAAGAGAACTCTGAAGAATGGGGTCGTGGAAATGCAAACCTACGATCCCTTCTACGTCTTTGCAACGTCCGCCCTGAAACCCGAGCCCATCCAGATCGATGTGAAGGTGATCATGGTCGGGGATGCGATGATGTATCACCTCCTCTACAATTACGATGAGGACTTCAAGAAGATTTTCAAGGTTAAGGCCGATTTCGACACGGTGATGGATAAGAACGAGGAGGCTATCAGCCAATATGCCTCCCTGATCCATAAGATTTGCAAGGAGGAGAATCTGAACGCCTTTGACCGATCCGGCGTGGCGGCTGTGGTGGAGTATGGGGTGAGGCTCGCGGGAAGGCAGAAGAAATTGACCACGCGGTTTCACCTGTTGGCCGATGTGTTGAGGGAAGCTAGTTATTGGGCCGTAAAAGAGGGAAGCCAATATGTTAAGGATGCCCATGTGGAGAGGGCAATCCAGAAGCGGGTCCGCCGCGTCAATCTGGTGGAGGATAAGATTCAGGAGATGATCGATGATGGAATGATCATGATCGACTCCGATGGAGCCGAGGTTGGGCAGGTGAATGGGCTTTCCGTCTACAATCTGGGGGATTATGCTTTCGGAAAACCCTCCCGAATTACGGCCCAGGTCGCCATGGGAAAGGCGGGTATCATCAACATCGAGAGGGAGTCGGAACTCAGCGGTCCCACCCACAACAAGGGGGTTCTCATCCTTGCGGGATACCTCAGGGGGAAGTACGCCCAGGATAAACCCCTGACCATGAGCGCCAGCATTTGCTTCGAACAATCCTACGGCGGTGTAGACGGGGACAGCGCTTCCTCCACGGAGGTTTACTCCCTTCTGTCGAGCCTCTCTGGAATTCCCCTGAGGCAGGATATCGCCGTGACGGGTTCCGTAAATCAAAAGGGAGAAATCCAGCCCATCGGCGGCGTGAACGAGAAAATCGAGGGGTTCTTCGATGTGTGTAAGGCCAAGGGATTAACGGGAAGACAGGGGGTGATGATACCGCATCAAAATGTGGATGACCTCATGCTGAGAAAGGATGTTGTGAAGGCAGTCGAGGAGGGCACATTCCACATCTACCCCGTGAAGACCATCGATCAGGGTATCGAAGTTTTGACCGGAACGGAAGCAGGTGAAAGGGGCGAAGATGGCAGCTTTAAGGAAGGGACCGTGAACTTCCTGATCGATAAGCGATTGAAAGAACTGGCCGCGAGGATAAAGGAGTTTGAAGCAGGGGAGGAGAAACTACCCAAGAAGAAGAAGAAAAAGTGAAAAGGGCTTTCCTTGAGTAATGCACATCCAATGGGGTATATCGAGGTCAAAACACGTCCCAGGGAAGGCCAAAAGATCCGAATAACGGGAGAGGGACTGGATGGGTTAACCTTTCGTCAGGCCAGGCCCGGGGAACTGGTCACCTTAAGGGGAGAAGCAGGAGGGGAATTTCGGGGAAGGGTCCTCTCCATCAATCCCCGTGAGGCGTGGGTCTTGGTATTTAAGTCCCTTGTACCTCCTACCGAACCCCCCGTGAAGATCATCCTTCTTCAAGCCCTACCCGATAAGGAGCGGATGGAGCTCATCATTCAGAAGACCACCGAACTGGGGGTCTATTCCATCGTTCCCTTCAAATCGAAGCGATCGATTTCCCTTGAGGAAAGGGAGGGGAAGCAACCCAAGGCCCATCGATGGCAATCCATCGCTATAAAGGCAGCCAAGCAGTCGAGGAGGGCAAGGATCCCTCTCCTCGAGCCCTATTGCGGCTTCTCGGAAGCACTGGGGTACGCCCAGGGGAGCGACCTCAAAGTGATCCTTTGGGAGAGGGGAAACAAGAACACCTTGAGGGATGTTTTGAGGTCCAAAGGGAATTGTGGCGAGGTGACATTGATGGTCGGCCCTGAGGGCGGCTTCGATCTCGAAGAGGTCCGAAGGGCAGAAGAGAGGGGATTCATCCCCATCACCCTTGGGCGGAGGATAATGAGGACGGAGACGGCCGCTATTCTGCTTGTGGGAATCCTGCAATATGAATTGGGGGGTTTGGGGTGATCCGCTCGATGGTCTTCAATAGAGAGAGTGGCTGCTCTTAACCCATAAGAATGCAGGGTTCCAATGCCCCCATCTTACCCACCCTCAGCGAGGTAATCTCCTTTCGATCTCCGAAATGGCTCCCTGAATCCTGGCCTCGACCTCATCCGCATCGTCGCCCGTTGCCGTCAGGGTAACCTCTAGCCTCACATCCCGGCCGAAATGGGTGGGCCTCGATTTCAGGTATACCCTTGGAACCTCCTTCATCACCTTGTCGAGGATCTCCCCGAGCTTCGATTCATCCCCCAAACTGGTGCTCATCGTCCTCTCGAGGAAGAAACGCTTTCCAAACAAGTCCCTAAGGTCTTTCAACAGGGCCTCCTCGAAGATGGCCCTCATCTCTTTGGGGACTCCTGGAAGGGAGACTATGAGGGTTTCCCCGGCCCGCAATTTCACCCCAGGGGCTGCACCAACGGGATTTGGGAGCATCTTTGCCCCTTTGGGGAATATGGCCATTTTCTCCCTGCTGGGCGTGACCTCATCGGAATCGACGAAACCCTGCTCCTTGAAGAAGGTGTATCTCCCCTTGACGAAATCAAGGGCCTCGGCGTTGAGTTCCATTTGGAGCCCCGTAGCCATGGCCGCGGCTTCGAGGGTTTTATCGTCGAAGGTAGGCCCTAACCCTCCCGTTGTCACAATGACATGGGAGTTATTCCCCAGGGCAGTCCTCAACTCCCCGCAGATGGAATCGATCTCGTCGTCCACCACTGTGACCCTTTTGACGTCTCCTCCCAGGGCCGTAATCCTCTTCACCAGCCAATTGGAGTTGGTGTCCAAGGTCCTTCCCGTCAGTATTTCCCTGCCGACGACGATAATCTCCGTCCTGCTCACCCGTTTCCCCTCCATCAGATCCCTTGCCATCTTGGCATATGATGTAGAGGAAATCAACCGAAAATTCGCTGGGTTTTGCTGATCTCTGGAGCATAGCTTTTTGTGTAATTGGGATATTTCTCGGCTTGTTGCCCAGATTCCTTTTCGTTCGCTGAAAAGAATTTTGGACCATTCCAGGGCTCGCTGCACTGCAAACCTGAAACTCACCCTCCGAACTCAAACATTGGATTTGCGGGCGTTTCGCCTCGCTGAGTATGGTTAGCCAAAATTCTTTAATGTTCGCTTCAGGAAATCCGGCCAACAGCCTATTCAAAGAAATCCTGCTGGGGGAAAGGGGTGTTTTCCGCAAACTGAGAAAACGTGAAAACAAATTCCTTGCCAC
Source organism: Thermodesulfobacteriota bacterium (assembly GCA_041862515.1). Lineage (GTDB taxonomy): Bacteria > Desulfobacterota > BSN033 > WVXP01. The sequence continues at coordinate 3,519 of JBGVTJ010000148.1, forward strand.
ATAGGGGGGGATGGTGCTATTTTTTAGGTGATCCGATGATAGAAGAGTGCGAGAATGCCTTAAAAGCTATTCGAGAGGATAATACCTCAGGTGCATCGGAATTAGTTCACAGAGCGGTCCAGTGCTTGATTTTCTTCTCCGAAACATCGAAGGCCCCCTCGCCATCGCCCTTTAAAAAAGAGCTCTTTGAATTCATAGAAAAGCTCATCTCTATTCAACCCACCATGGCACCCTTTTTGAATTTAGCCAACACTGTATTGATGAGTATAGAACACGTGGAGGATGTTGAGGCGATAAAGGAGGCCATGGGGGAGGCAGCCAAAGCTTTCTTAAGGGGGCTGAGGGAAATCCCACGGCGGATCGCCATCCATACCGCGAGTCTCTTATCAGGTAAAGATGGGATTTTGACCCACTCCTATAGCTCCACGGTCTTTGAGGCGATTCGTTTTGCTGCCAATGCGGGCAGGGACTTGAAGGTCATCTGTACGGAGTCGCGGCCCGCCCTTGAAGGGGTAAACCTGGCCAAGAAATTGGCCGCAGAAGGGGTGAAAGTCCATTTGGTCCCGGACTCGGCAGCTCCTTCCCTGTTGAGGGAAGCCGACCTGTTTCTGACGGGGGGCGACGCCCTCTCACCCCTGGGTCTGGTCAACAAGATAGGGACCTATGGCATCGCCATTGCGGCCAAGGCCAATGGCGTTCCCTTTTATGCACTCTGCGGAACGGATAAGATCTTGCCCCAGGGATTGGGCGAAAGGTTGAGGATTGAACCGAAGGATCCCGCGGAGGTGTTGCCAACTCCCCATCCCGGGATAGAGGTGATCAATCGCTATTTCGATATTACCCCCACCGAATTCCTTTCCGGCGTGGTTACGGAGGAGGGAGTTTGGCAGGGAGATCACCTTAATCGGTTTATAGCGAATTTAAGGGAGTGCAGAGCCCTAAGGGAAGGATGGATATGACCACCGTCTACCTGGTTCGGCATGGACAGACGGCCTGGAATAGGGAGGAGGTATTTCGGGGGAGGGCAGATATACCCCTAAACGAAATCGGTCGTAAGGAGGCGCTCTTGACGGGTCAGTACTTGAGGGGGGCAAGGG